>DRDE01000228.1 GCA_011040095.1 Nitrospirota bacterium | reverse complement strand
AGCCAGCCTGGGCGCATCTGAACCGAACTTCCCGTCTATTGTCTCATCGAATGTCCTGAATGCTTCACTGCACATTTTAAGGCTTTCCGCCAAAGACTCACAGAAGACTTCCGATGATTGCCCAACTGCAGAATCAAACTCCTCCGCAGTCAGTTTTCCCTCGGATATAAGATCGTCCCGCTGCGCCTTTTTATTCATGTCCACATCGCCGAACGAATTAAGTGTATCTTTCTCATAGCCCACCACGCGGGACTCATCCCATTTAAACCAGGAATACCCCGGGGTTGTCCCGGTATTCGTAATGGGGATATGTTTAATGCTGAGGGAAAGTTTTTCGTTCATAAATTCAAGGGGACCGATCCTGTAATCAAGGTCTCCCTCCTCAATAAGCGGGTACAGGTTTTCCCAGTAGTCTCTCAAAAGGGAAGTAAATATTCTGAGGCTGATGGAAAGTCCGTTGAAACCTTCAGTCCTGATCAACGATTCGGCAAGCCAGGCCGCTATCTGCAAATCCTTGGATTTTTTTTCAAGGGCTTCGACAGACAGCTTAAACACCTTGTTCCAATCAGCGCTTTTGGCCTTCCCGCCGCTGAGTGCGGAAAGATCGTCCTCCCGTCTCGCTTCTTTTATATCGTCATAGACCCGTGTATAGCGGAGGTCCTCGCCTGCAGGGTTATCACCGGGAATTGGAGCCAATAAAGCGTCTATGTCAATCTCTTTATTCATAATTCATACATCTTTTATTGATTCGGGAGCTTTAAAAATAACTTCTCTTATCTCCAGAATCGGGACATCCTCTTCTCCGACGTGAAACACACGCTGGCCAACGCCTCTTGAAAAAGGGCCTCCAAGCGGTGTCCAGTCAGTCATTCTCCCGAGCTTAACCCTGTCATCCCCATGTTTAAAGGAATCAAAGTAAAGAACCGGGAGAAAACAGTTTAGCGTCAGCCCTTCCCATGTTGTAATATTTGCTGAAATCCAGATGAGATCGGAAAAAGTCTTGGGACGTGAAATTGAAAGTTCTCTGATTTTCTCAAAAGGGATTAATATATATCGCTCATGCACAATTGCTTCGAGGAAAAGTGATACAAATATGTCTGTATCCCTGAAGCCGGCAAAGTTTTTTCCATTTACAGTTCCGGATATGTCGGGGATTTGGGCATCTATTTTATCGAAAAGCTCTTTTGCCTCCTCTATCCTGTTTTCAACCAGCTTATTGCGGGCAGCATAATACATTTCCAGATATGGCGGGGGCTCGGGCATAAATGAAGGACGACGGTCATTATTATAAGCTTCCAATCGTTCCTTTTCAGCGCTTAACAGATTCTTATAAACCTGCACTCCGGTATCCCGGTCCGGATCCTGTGCAGCAATTACGTCAAGCTGACGTTCCGCCCTGTCCCATTCACCTAACAGACTGTGCGCCTGAAACAGCATAGTTCTCCTGCCCATGTCAGCAGGGGACGACTTTACTTCCTCAACTAATTGTTTGCGTGCATCAGAAAGCTTGCCGGCTTTGATAAGTTCCCGTGAATCCATTTGTTTGTAACCTGTTTATTTTTTTTGTGAAATATCAATCAATTGAAATGGATAATTGAAATACTAACAAAATCAATTGACCACGTCAAATATTTCTTGCTCCCATGAAGCAACATCCGGATAAGTTACATTTATTATATAAAATTATTGTCACGGGAATATTTACATATTTGCGCCGGTTCTCAACCGCCCTTCATTATCCCCGACCCGGAAATCGACCATAATTGCACGAAATCATCTATCAATAAAGGTCGTTTAAAAAAAGCCATGTAAGACTTATCTGCGGTCCCTCCCATGAAAACTGCATTCGGAATCCCTTTAGTATGAGTTTTCAAAATGTAATGCAAAGAGATGATGAGGGAAAAAGGGTCATGAACCGGTAATTGATCCAGACTTATATAACCTTCTGTTTTATCCAATAAATCGCCGTCTATACCGGCAAATTCCCGCGAGGCGGCATTATTAATTAAAACTGCGCCTGATTCAATAATCTCTTTTCTCTTTGCATTAAACCCGGACCATTCCGCATAAGGCGCCCTGATATTCTGAATCTCATTTTCCAGCATTCTAAAATCAGTAAACATGTGCGCTGAGAGATATTCTGTCCGGGCCCATGTCTTTTCACAGGCAAAGGGCAGAAGGTCCCATTGATCTTTGCAACCCTTAAGAGCGCCGTCTCCCACGATTAACAACGGATAAGATCGCCCCACATTATCACTGCTGTCCTTTACGACCCCGCATACAAGAACATCTTTCCTTGACCCTCCGGCCCAAAAGCGCCAGGCAACCGGGTTGTGGTTGCCGCTCTTTTTTAAATCCAGCTCATTATATCCTGTTTCCACCCAATCCGCAAAACTCCTTGACAGCGGTGTGTCCCGGCCAAGACTGAAAAAGTCCTTTGCCGCAGGATGTTTACCGTGAGCGGCCCAGCGCCAACACTGGTTTGATCTTATTGCTCCCAGCAAAGCCCGATCCTCCCCGGGATATGTTCAGGAAGAGACTTGAAGTCATTAAGAACAGCTATAGCTCCCCTGAATTTATAATTAACCTTAATATACTTAATACCCAGACGTTTCAAAGATTTTGCCTGTTCCGGGAATTCTCCGGGGTAGAATGTGCGGTCGCCGCCGCTGAAATCCTGCAGGAAATCAGGGAAGGCGTAAGGTCCACCATATTTTTTTGTAAGAACAATATCTTCAATATCAATCTTAAAAATGACGGCGCCGCAATTTTCAGGTGACCAGTTAAATTTCTTGCTGACCGGGAAATGATAATTATGCAGGCTTTGAGCATTGTCGTCACATTGAAGATCAAGGTGAGTGGCCTGAGGCTTTAACCGGGCATCCGGGTTGACATCCGTAGGCAACCCTTTGATTGAAACACGGTAGGTTTCTTTTGTACGGGCACGGGCAATGAACCTGGCGCCCGTATCCAGGAAAGTCATAAAGTCCGCACTAAAAGGCACGGTTCTTCCCAATATCTCTTTTGCATGGTAACCTCTTTTTTGTTTCCATTTTATGAACGGTTCCGCCGGTCCTTTAATAAACCTCCTCGCCGCTCCATCCTGTTCCAGGAGAATCCGTGATGCCTGCAGGCCTGTAACTCCCTGAATCTCGGACAGGACTTTATCCTCCCACTGGGCCTGAAGGTGGCAGGCTGTTTCTATGAGCGCATACTCCCAGAGATAATCAAATGGTCCGATTATCAAATCCCGGGTTATACTTGAAGGCTTTCCATCCGACAGGGCGTACATTAATTTATCTGCAGCTTCATAGGATTTGAAAAACGGTGATTGACTTGTAGCCTGATCTTCCGTATATGTCTTCCGTACCAATTGATATGCCTGGTTCCCTGAGTCCGATACCTGTCTTATTTCACGCAATGCTTTTTGATATTCCCTGTACGCCTCAACAGACAGTAATTCTTCAGCAATACTGTCCCCTGCTTTTGAGCCGAATTTTCGCTCCAGTTTACTTACGACATTCATCCCTTTCTCGGCAGCCTTTGCCACAACGCCTTTTTCAACATCACCCATTTTTTTAATCGTCTGGAATCGATAAACCTGCTTCAGCCAGAGAGGCGGGCTCCCCTTACCCGGTAAAGGCTTCAGATCTGAAGCCATTTTATTCAAAAACGAAACATACGGCCCTTTGCCGTCCGCTGCTTTGACAGCTATTCGCCTCCATTCTTCCCTGCCTCCGAGTCTTTCTTTTCCTTTTGAAAAATTGGAGCTGAAAGACTGCCAGGCATCAAAGCTGCTGTTGCGGTGCCATCGCTCAAATTCTATTTTCTGATTTACAAAAATCAACGGATCAGGAAGGGCTGATTCTATCTCTCCTATAAATGAATCGATCAACTTCTTCCCTTCAAGAGTAAATGCCGGCATTATGACAATTTCACCCTTTGCTTCTGAATTACCCTCCCAGAAATCTTTAAGCGTTATATAAGGAACATATCCGTCATTGTTTACCCTTGCAACAATCCATGTCGGGTTTTTGCCCTTTATGTCCAACAGGCCTTTCAGCAGAGACTCGAAGGTGGTTATCTTTTTATTTATT
>DRDE01000227.1 GCA_011040095.1 Nitrospirota bacterium | reverse complement strand
GGCAGATGCACGAATCTCATTGCATAGTAAAGATATGTTGCGGCGCCGCCTGAAAGAAAAGATACGAAAACCGTGCTGATAAAAATATTTATCTGCGCCACCCCCATTCCGACTATGGCGGGCAGCATTAACCTTAATACTTTTTTCAGACCCGGATGCCGGAAGGAAAAAACCGGCCTTACGAGAAAATATCTTTTTATAAGATCAGGTATCTGTATCGCCACCTGAAGCGCCCCGCCCACCGACACTGCCAGACTGATGGCAATAAGAGGAACTGCAAACCTGGGTGCAACAAAGAGGGCGGAGATTATTATCGCAATATTTAAAAACACGGGCGCTAAAGCCGGGATAAAAAATGACTTGAGAGAATTCAGGACCCCCTTGGCAAGGGCTGCAAGGCTTATAAAGAAAAGAAACGGGAACATTATTCTTGTAAGCGTTACTGTCAGGGAAAATTTCTCAGGGTAGTCAATAAAGCCGGGGGCAATAATCGATACGACATACGGGGCGAATAAAATCCCCAGAAGACAGGTTATCGAGACCACGCACAGGAGAAAGGCAAGCACTGCTGATGCAAGCTTCTTTGCCTCCTCCCTGCCCTGTTTCGCAAGTGTTTCGGTAAAAACAGGCACAAATGCCGCGGACATGGACCCTTCGGCAAAGAGTTCCCTGAACAGGTTCGGGATACGGTATGCGATGAAAAATGCGTCCGTAGAGCCCGTTGCCCCGAATATCCCGGCTAACAATATATCCCTGATAAATCCGAGTATGCGGCTGGCGGTTGTGGCTATCGATATCTGTCCCGCCGCCTTTGTAACACTGCGCTTTTCATCCATGGATACTTGACTTTCCTGTCTCTATTGATGTTAAATAATACGTTGTTTTTTGATTTGTGATTATATCGTTACGTCTCAATTCAAATGAATTTAAATTTTAAATAAATCAACGGAGGTAATACATTGCCGGCAAAAGCTGCACCCAAGAAAAGCAAGTCTGCCATCAAACGGACAAGACAAACTGTAGTCAGGACACTTAAAAACGGGTCCATCAAGAACATGATAAAAACTCTCTCAAAAAAAGTTGAAAAAGAAGTTAAAAACAAAAGCAAAGAGAGTGCAGAGGCCGCTTTAATAAAGGTTGTTTCTGCTATTGACAAGGCAGCTAAAAAAAGAATCTTGCATAGAAATACGGCCTCAAGAAAAGTCTCACGACTATCGAGGCTTGTCAATTCCATGCTCCCTTCTGAAGCAGCTTAATCAGCAAAACCTCAAGCGCAAGCTCCGGTCTTCCGGATGTCTTTACTCCCAGGTCTGCTTCATGCAGGCTCTGAAAGATATTAAAAAAAATATCTTCATTAAATGAAGGCAGATATTTCAGAAGGACCCTGTAAGTCTTTTCTCTCATTTTAACGGGCCTTTTTCCCTTATTCAGCCAGAGAGAATAAAATTGCCTGTAATGCCAGTTTAATGTCCCGAGGATAATCGGGGCCTCCATAGCGCTGCCTGTAACCATTGCCTTTAATATCCTGAATGCCCTGGTCTTCTGCCCTGCAATCAGGGAATCAACGAGATCAAATGATGAATACTTTCTCATCAACCCGGTGGAAGCCATGATATCCTTGCCGGTGATTGTTTTAGTTCCTGAAAGTGAGAGCTTTTCAATTTCCATCATTAAGAGACCTGTGTCATATCCCACAAATTCGATCAGGCAGTCAATTGCATCACCGGTCAGGCTTATCCCCTTGCCAACGGAAATATGCCTCAGCCATCCGGGGATATCTCTTTCCTTTATGTTCAGGGCATATGCCTTCCAGTTGAATTTAAAGGCCGCTTTAGGGGCTTTTTGAGAGAGGATTACCATGCAGGTAGTCCCGGAAGGATCACCCAGATACGGTTTTAATACCTTGACGGATGCAGCGGGAAACCGGTGGAAGTCTTTCAGAACAACCAGGCGGCGCTGCGCCATTATCGGAAGGCTGTACGCGGCATCTAAAATTCTCTGCGGGACCGAAGATGAGTCGAATACATCATAATTAAAGTCAATCGGGGCCGATGCTATAATTATTTTAATGAACCTTGACAGGGCATTTTCAAGAAAAGCGCTTTCTTCACTCCATAAATAATAAAGGTCTCCGGGCAGCCCTTTTTTAAATTCCATGTCAAGCGCTTTATTCAGCATATTTTATTATAATCCTGCTTACCATTTCCCTGGCAATTTCCCTGCATGCCTTATCTGTCGCCTTTTCCTTATGGGCAACGCTTTCACTGACCGTTCCCGTGGACTGGAAAGTGATCTTTATCGGTGATCTCATTGATCTGAATTCAGTGATGTTCCCGTTGTCCGTGACTTTAATATCAACATACATTATTACTTCCTGTTCCTTTATTGTTTCATTAACCGCGCCGACAGCGCCCAGCGCAAATGTCGTAATTACGGCCTGGAGTTCAACATCACCGTTTGCCGCCTTCACCTCAATCCCCTGTTTGATGAACTCATTTGAAAGCGCGTTATGCATCCTCTCTTCAAGCCCCGGCTCATAGGTTTTGTTCTGGACAGGTTTTATGGTTACGGACTTGAAGGTAAGAAACTCCGAGCCGATTATTTTATAGCCGCAGGAGGAGACAGGCAATGAAAGAATGATAATCAGCCATGCGGCATTAAGAAGATTTTGAATTTTGAATTTCGGATTTTTCAATGTATAGAATATATATCCGCAGATTTCACAGATTACCCGGATTTTCCTCTCTGCTTTTCATATCCGTGTCATTTGCGTACTCCGCGGATTAATCAAGTTTTGTTATTTATACGACTATATTCACTAATCTGCCTTTGACAACTATTACCTTTTTCAAAGGCTTGTCCTTTATATGCTCCTTAATCTTCGGTTCACTGAATGCCTTTTCTTTAATCGCCTCATCTTCAAGGCCCTGAGGTATCATGACCTTGCCCCTGAGTTTGCCGTTTACCTGGATCACGAGTTCTATCTCTTCTTCCTTTGCAATGTTTTCATCCCAGCCAGGCCATTTTTCATTTAAAATACTTTTCTCCCTGCCCGTTTCTCTCCACAGCTCTTCAGCTATATGGGGCGCGAAAGGTGAAATAAGCGCGATCATATTCCTGATGCTGAATCTCAGCACAGCCGCATCATCATCGCCTGTCGGCTTAAATGCCGATACATCGTTGAAAAGCTCCATTAATGAGGCAATGGCAGTATTGAAATGATAGTCGCGTTCAATGCTGTTTGTAACTTTTTTTATTGTCTGGTGAGTCTTCCTCAACAACCGGGATGCCGGGGTTGAAAGCTGCGGCGGGTCTTTCAGCCTGTCATGGCCCTTAACGCAGAGAATATCATGGTTTTTATATATATACGTCCATATACGATTTAAGAATCTGTATGCCCCTTCCACTCCCTGGTCCGACCATTCGAGGTCCCTCTCAGGGGGAGCGGCAAACATGCAGAATATCCTCACTGTGTCCGTGCCGTATTTATCAACAAGGAAATCAGGGTCAACAACATTGCCTTTTGACTTGGACATCTTGGCCCCGTCTTTTATAACCATTCCCTGGGTAAGCAGCCTGCTGAAAGGCTCGTTTATTTTAATAAGTCCGATATCTCTCATAACCTTTGTGAAAAACCTCGAATAAAGCAGGTGTAAAACCGCATGTTCAATGCCCCCGATGTACTGGTCAACAGGCATCCAGTAGTCAACAGCATCCGGATCAACCGGGTTATCCTCAGCCCCGGGCGAGCAATACCGCAGGAAATACCATGATGAGTCGACAAATGTATCCATTGTATCGGTTTCTCTCTTTGCATCTCCCTTGCATTCAGGGCATTTTGTCATGGCAAACCCGGTGATCCCGGACAGCGGAGATACGCCTTTGTCTGCAAGTAAAGCATCCTGTGGGAGTACAACGGGCAGTTCTTTTTCAGGAACCGGCACAACCCCGCATGACGAACAGTAGACTATGGGTATCGGTGTTCCCCAGTATCTCTGTCGTGAAATGCCCCAGTCCCTGAGCTTGTAATTAACAACCCTTTTCCCGAGACCTTCCTTTTCAAGATAATCGGCAATTTTCTCCCTTGCCTCTTTTGACGGAAGGTTTGAAAATTGCCCTGAGTCAACAAGAACCCCGTCCCCCTCAAACGCCTCTCTCAACTCGTCCGTGCTCTGTTCGTCTGTGTTCAGTTCGTCCGTGTCCTGTCTTATCTCTTCTGTCTTCTGAATAACTGTTTTTACAGGCAGATTATATTTTCCGGCAAATTCAAAGTCCCTCCGGTCATGGGCGGGAACAGCCATTATTGCGCCTGTGCCGTATTCCATAAGCACAAAGTTGGCGACATAGACTGGAATCTTATCATTGGTCAAAGGGTTTTCAGCATAGAGCCCAATAAAAACCCCCTCTTTTTCTTCAGGGTCATCTGAAAGCGATTCAATCTCCCTTAATATATTTTCATCTTTTACTAATTCGGCTACAAGCGGATGTTTTTTTGCAATGCTCATAAATGTGGCTCCATAGAGCGTGTCATGCCTTGTGGTAAAAATCCGCATGCTCCTGTCCGATCCCGTGACCCTGAAATCAACCTCGACTCCCTCGCTGCGCCCGATCCAGTTGCGCTGCATTGTCACTACCTTCTCCGGCCATCCGGTCAGGGTGTCGGCGTCTCTTAAAAGCTCTTCGGCATAAGCGGTAATCCTGAAAAACCATTGCTCAAGCTCCTTCTGAGCCACAATGCTGTCACAGCGCCAGCACTTGTCATCTATTACCTGCTCATTGGCAAGGACGGTCTCGCATGAGGGGCACCAGTTAACATACGAGGATTTTTTATATGCAAGACCGCGCTCAAGCATTTTAAGAAAGAGCCACTGGTTCCACCTGTAATATTCAGGGGCGCAGGTTGTCACTTCCCTGTCCCTGTCATAGCCTAATCCCAGTTTCTTTAACTGGCTTTTCATATAGTCAATGTTTTTATATGTCCATTTTGAAGGATGCACCCCGCGCTTGATTGCCGCGTTTTCAGCGGGAAGCCCGAATGCATCCCAGCCCATAGGATGTAATACGTTAAACCCGTGCATCTTCCTGTACCTGGTGATAACATCACCGATCACATAATTGCGCACATGGCCCATATGTATCCTGCCTGAAGGGTAAGGGAACATCTCAAGGCAGTAAAACTTGGGAAGTGCGGCATTTTCCGTTACTGTAAACAGTTTTTCTTTATCCCAGTATTCCTGCCACTTTTTTTCTATATTTTGTGCGTTATATTTCTCTTCCAAGTGTTGCCTCCGGTATCAGTGATAGTTTATACCTTTCTTTAAAGCATGTATTTTACCATAATTAATGAAGCAAAATTCCGGGTGCAAAATAACATCGGGCCTGTTGAAATGTTTCCTGGGGAGTCCCCTCATTTCCTCATAGAGGCATTGCTTACCAGATCAGGGAAAGAAAGGCATCGAGGTCGGTCTGGAGACGGTTGAATTTACACCAGACAACCATGCACTCCTCTGAGCGATAGCAATAACCGTCTTTTATTACTACGTGAATTTTAATGCCGGTCCTGTCGCTGTGAGGACAGGGAAGGTGGAGCTTTCCCGTTTCTACAGCATATGACTTCTGCATAAACGGGTCTTTTTTCATGGTTTCATTTTAGTCTTACTTCAAAAATAATCCCACCTCAACCCCCTTTGGTAAAGGGGGGATTATCAACGCTGATTTTCCCGGATTTAATGTCCTGATATTGTGTCAGAAGTTCGTTTAAAAGATTATGGTCCTTGTTTAATTCCGCCTCTTTAATTTTGATCTGAAGTTCCCGCAACAAAATATCACGCCTGTTGTCTTTAAGACGTTTGATACAATCGTTAATGGCCTTTTCAGGATTTTCAATATCATCTCTTAATGAAATATCCGTAAGGAAATCTTTTTCCTCCCCTTCACACTTTGATAAAAGTTGATTGAAATCCGTCAAACCTTCTTTGATCTTTTTAAATATTGATCTTGTAATAACATCTTTAAAGTCTTCATGCGAGACCGCCCCGCAAACCTCCGGGGCTTTTTCAGGCAGTTGAAGCAACAGCCTGATTATGTATGATTCATTTCTCGGCCTCGGCCCTGAACCGGTTCGGGGCTTCGGAGAAGGTTGCTTATATCCGCTCTTAAGTTGTTTTTTTATCCTCAGAAACTCTTCTCTTACATAACGCTCTTCCACATTGAGCTTTTCAGAAAGGATTTTCATGTATGTGCCTTGCAGTATTTTATCAGACACCATAGAGATTGTCTCAATTGCCTCACGCGCCATGAGACGTTTATCCCCGTTTTGCCGCATAAAAAAGTCAATAACCGATAAAGGGTTTTCAAGTAAAGCCCGGAAAGCCTCTTTGCCGTTTTTCCGCAAAAAACTGTCAGGGTCTTCTTTTTGCGGAAATGGAAGCATCCTCACGCTGAGACCGCTTTCCAGCAGTATGCCTGCGGCGTTTTTGGCTGCCTTAATGCCGGCGGCATCACTGTCAAAAGCAAGGATCACTTCTTCCACAAATCTTTTCATTAATTTTCCGTGCTCCTGCGTGCAGGCTGTTCCAAGCGGAGCGACCGCACTTGTAAAACCGGCTGCGTGGGCGCTGATTACATCAAGATAACCTTCCATAAACAGGGCATAGCCGGAGTTCTTTAAGGAGTCTTTTGCCCGGTTAAGTCCGTAAAGAATCTTCCGCTTGTTGAATATAATTGTTTCAGGGGAATTCAGATATTTCGGTTCGGAGCCGTCAATCGATCTCCCTCCAAAGGCAATAACATCCGATTTCAAATCATAAATGGGAAAGATTATCCTGTCTCTGAAGGTGTCATAAAGCCCCTTTGAACCCTGGACAACAAGCCCTGATCGTTTGATTGCATCGGGCTTATAGCCTTTATGTGTCAGGTAATTCAATAAGGCATTCCATGAGTTGAGGGCATATCCCACAGAAAAGAGTTTCCGTGCATCAGCATCTATGCCCCGTCCCCTGAGATAGCCTGTCGCCTCTGTATTTTTTTCAAGATTTTGCTGAAAAAAACCGAGGGCGTCTTTGTGCATATTGAGCAGTGTCTCTTTTTCCCCGGTTTTCACGGGATCTTTTCGAGATGCCTGGAGCGTCACTCCCGCCTTTTTGGCAAGTATTCCCAGGGCTTCCGGAAATGCAAGATTCTCATAGCGGACCAGAAAGGTAAAGATATCACCACCATTCCCGCATCCAAAGCAGTGATATATCTGTTTTGCCGGACTCACGGTAAATGACGGGGTTTTTTCAGTATGAAACGGGCAGAGGCCCTTCCAGTTCTGTCCCGTTTTTTTCAAATGCACGTATTCGGATATTAAATCAACAATATCAATCCTGTCTCTTATCTCTTCAAGGGTAGTGTCGTAGGAAGGCATAATTTAAATGATACAGGATACCGGATGCCGGATACAAGCTTCAAATCCGCCATATTGATATGTTCCCGAGCCATGGGCGCAACAGGTTGGTCAGGGGCTTCTATTGATAATCAAGGAATGCACATAAAAGAAAATGGTCGGGGCGAAAGGATTTGAACCTTCGACCTTACGGTCCCGAACCGTACGCGCTGCCAGACTGCGCTACGCCCCGTCTTAATAATTAACTATAAAATCATACCACATTTGCAGAAAGAAATTCTGAATCATGCCGCAAAAATATTTGACATACAATTCAAAATACTGCACTATCTAGACAGGCTAGTCAGTAAAAATTAAATTATTTCAGAGGTGGTTATGAAAAAAACATGGAAACTGCAAGACGCAAAAAATCGTTTCAGCAACCTAGTAAATGAAGCGCAGAAGGAAGGCCCCCAGGTTGTTACCAGGAGGGGAATTGAAGCAGTAATAGTCCTGTCTATGAACGATTACAGAAAAATAACGAAACGCAAGACAAACCTGGTTGATTTTTTCCGGAAGTCTCCCCTCTATGGCATAAAATTAGATATCGATAGAAGCAAAGAACCATCAAGGAAGGTTGAATTGTGAAATATTTGCTTGACACCTGTGTTATTTCGGAACTCGCTAAAACAAAACCAAATAAAAAAGTTATTGCGTGGGTTGGTTCTTGTAATGAAGAAAAATTTTTCCTGAGCATATTGACCATTGGTGAAATTCAAAAAGGGATTACAAAACTTCCTGACTTAAAAAGGAAAGAAAAACTTCAGTTTAATTGTTGAGTTTATGGACAGAAACTATGTAATGAGTTACATAGTTCTATAAAACAGATTACACAGCAAGCAGGTTGAATCATGCTAACTTCCTCAAAAATAAGCCTATTTATTCTTAGCATCATATTTGCATAATAAAAGATATATTTAATCTCAGCAAGATAAGAAAGAAAAAATACCGGACTGAATAAAAAGGGAGGCAAACAATGATAAGGACATTAAACAGGCGTAACTACAAAACAGGACAGGGGTTTTTCAGGAGTCTCATTTCACTGGGAATAATTATAGGGCTTATTCTGGCGCTTGCCGGAGGCGCGCTTGCCGGCTCCCCGTCAATAGCACAATATACGGCATTTCCGCCATTCAGCGGCGCGCTGACAAAGCCGAATGTCCTCCTCAATGTCGATACCTCTTTCTCCCAGTTCTACTTTGCATATGATTTTGATTACAACCAGGTACAGAGTGTACAGGCGGGAGTTTTAAGTCTACCACCTGTCAGTCAGGGGTTTCTTCCAGCCACAACTTATTACGGCTATTTTGAGCCTGATGAGTGGTATAAATATGACAGTATCAACGGAGAATGGACAACAACAGGCGCTACAACTGCGGACTGGAAGGGCAGTTTCCTGAACTGGCTTACGATGAGGAGGGTGGATATATTAAAGAAGGTTATTGTCGGAGGAAAGACAAGAGCGAGGATCGGCGACACCGGGGACTCTTATGACCTCATGGGACAGAAGGCTTTTACCGGGCATGACGGTTATCAGAAGGAGGTTCCCGATGATGTGCTTTGCACTGTCTCACCTCTTGGAGGTGGCTGCATGAGCACGAGCAGCACTACATTCACCTTTAATAACGACCTGGTAACTTTCGGTGAGGAGGACCCGATGCCTGACCCGATAACACTGACCGATGTCTCCGCCTTTTGCGAAGGCACTACGTATAGTGACTCTTGTACTACTAATTACAAGCTAATAGTGCACAGGGATTCAGAGCCTGAGGGTGTAGTCCAGATGGTTGGCGACAATGTGAGATGGGGGCTTGAATTTATCTCCGACCAGCAGCAGTATCCGAGCCCTGCTCTGAGTGAACTGACTGAGTCACCGGAGCATGGATGCGGGCATGGTGATCACGGTGATTTGGGCATTTATACAGAGACATTCCAGTGTGTCGGCATACATGATGGTGTTGTAGCGCCTGCCGCCAGCTTTGTAGACCAGGTCAATGTTGAGGGCGGGATAGTAGTTGTTCCGTGCGGCTATTATGACAATAATGTAACGGTAACAATAAACGGCACGGTATATGATGCCACTAACCCGATAACGCGGGAAGACGCCATAGTTAAATTAATCGGGAGCAATATTCCCCTGACACCTGCTACACCCCTTGCCGAATCACTCTGGACGGCAACAGGTTATTTCCAGCAGAGGGGCACAGGCGCTTTATACCCGGACGGCTCCTATCCGGTTGGCAGCGACGTTGATCCGTATAACTATGCGGATGATCCGGCTACTGATACTGACCGGACTCCATGCGCCAAAAGCTTTGTTATAACTATTACAGACGGAGAGCCGACCACTGACTTAAACATTCCGCTTGCACAACAGGGGTATGGCTCAACATATGCCGACACTTCCGCTAACCCACCTGCCTGGGCAGCAGCGTCGACCGACTACTTCTGGCAGTTAAACGGCTCCCACTATATTGATAACGTTGCTTTCTATGGTCATGCGGATATTGACAGTCTTCCTGCAAAATACAGAGACCTGAGAGACGGGAGTATTGGAACAGGGGCAGTCCTCGACGGCGAT
>DRDE01000226.1 GCA_011040095.1 Nitrospirota bacterium | reverse complement strand
TGGTTATTTTGCCAGCCGGATCCATGACCGACGTTATTTTGTGATCTGTGTCATACGTCAATACGGTTGTCCTTCCTGAAGTACCGGTTATTGAAGTAAGGTCATCCCCTGTGTATGAGAGTGATATCACATTTCCATTTTTGTCGGTTATACTCATCAAACGCACCGCATTAATACTAAAGTCATAAACATTAAAGTCATAAACGACACCTGACTTTTCTGTTAAGGTAAGGCTTCCATCGGCATTTTTTATTATTACTGAATGCTCGCCTGAAGCAGGATCAGAATAGTATGTATAGAGATCAACCCCGTCATTGTAAAAATAGACCTTTGTCCCGTCTCCTTTTGTGACAACAAGCGCCTCTTCATAAGGGACCTTGCTCAGGGGATAATAAATGATATTAGTGTTGTAATTATGCGTCCAGCCCCTGCCAAGCGGCCCTATAATTGTATCAAGGCTGTTATATGCTATACCAAAGCTAACCCCGCTTCCCGCGCCTTTTGAAGCTGTTATCTGCTGGCTGTGATATAGATTGCCTGATGCAAAGCTTGCTGTCGAGCCCACATTTGTACCGGGCTGGGGATGGTCATCGTCATTGCCATCGTTATCGTCACCGCCATCGCCATCGCCGCCACCATCACCACCGCCATTCCCCGGGCCTCCACTACAGACAGGAGGTGGCGGCGGAGGAGGGTTACCACCGCAGTCCTCATCTATCTCCCCATTACAATTATTATCTATTCCGTCACAAATTTCCTGAACACCCGGATTAACGTTGCGGTCGTTATCATCACAATCATCGGCCGAAACACAAAGGCCGACAGCCTGAAACCCGTCTTGGTCATTGTCTGTTCCATCGGCAAACCACCAATCCGGTGACCAATCGCAAGGACCATTTACAAACCAGCAGTAACCCCAACCCCAGATATATTGATATTCCATTACCCATTCGACAACATCGCCTTCTGAACAGTAATGTATAAGACGTCTCTGCATTTCACACTTATCGTCATTACACCATCGAGGCTCGAATTGATCCTTCGACGCACACATAGACTGACCAATATCACTACACGTCGGTCCCAAGGCGGATTCCGCGCTTTGAGGCATTAAGACCGACAGGGACAGGCATAGTAATACAAAGGGAATAATTTTCCTTAATTTATAAGACAATGAGAAAAGACTTAAAATTAATCCCTTAATATGCGCATTAATCATGGATGCCCCCATTGGAATCACCAATAATTTTTGCAAGTATCAGCCCGTTTTCATTACAGACACATTCACTTCCGTCAAAGCTCCAGTTGATATTATTGCCGGAATCCACTGAGTCAGTCGCAACAATAGTTGTAGTGTGTATGTTGTTTGAATCTTTTACATCTACAAATGAGACAGAGCGTGTGCCCTGGGGATCTATCATCCACTGTTGACCGCTTTGAGTGCTTCTTAAAGAGAGTAAGTTATCAGCCGCACCGGTGAAAGTAAGACTGTTAGAAATTGTCTGTGTACTTCCTGCTTCAAAATACAGAGTATCTGCGGAAGCCACTATTTTGACAAGATTATAAAAAGTAGTACTGCCGTATATTGTCTGGTTCGTGCCGCCAAGAATAACCGTTGATGTGCCGGGATTAAAACTGCCTGAATTAGTCCAGCTGCCTTTAACTCTTATGATTGATGACGCTGCATTAAGAGTCCCGTTCGCGCCAATTATCAAATCACCATCAACATTAAGACTCTTTCCATTCAGGTCCAGGGTCCCGCTTACAATGGTCAGGCTGCCTGTAACAGTAAGGCTTGTGTCTAATGCCGCTGTGCCTGTATATCCGGAATTAAGGCTTAAAGAAGCAGGCGTTACATTAACGTCCCACGTGCAATCTTTTGTGGACGTTCTGTCATAGATAACATCATCTCCATCCTGAGGGACCATATTCTCAGCCCAGTTAGCAGGGTTTGAGGCAAGACCATCAGTTCCTCCGCCGCACCATGTAGCGGCAGATATTGCTTCAGTGGTTGTAAATGCCTCATCAAGTCCATAGCTTATCCAATCGGCATTGACCGCAACCACCCTGTAATGATATGTAGTAATCGGTGACAGGCACGTTATATCTGCTGATACAGGAACATTACCTGTCCCGCTGCCTGTAGACTGGAGTGAGGTAGTGTTTCCATAAGACGTGTCTGTTCCCCACTCAAAATATACTATAGTCTCCAGGCCGTTGGGATTAACCGTTGCATTCAATTCCGCAAAGTACGCGGTTATATTTGCGGCAAGATCAGTTATTGCGGTCGGAGGAGACAGATCGATCGTAATAGTTCCGGTAAAGGTGCTTATCGCGCCTGAACCCGGCTCTGTCGCAGTAATTGTATAAGTGTATGCTCCTTGAGGCTGTATTACACCGGACATGTCCTTACCGTCCCACAGAGCTGAGATCGAATCTCCTGTCCCTGTGAAGCTCCTGATCACCGCGCCGCCTGATTCCTTTATGTCCACTGTGAAGTCTGAAGAATATGTTATTCGAGCGCTTATTGTGGTTGTATCCTCGACGCCGTCTCCATTTGGAGAGAAGTCAGGATTAGAGACATTGACATTGTAGATGAAAAGAAGCTTGACTCCTATAGAGGCAATTGCAGTATTGCCCGCGTTATCATTTACTGAAAGCCGGATCGTATAATATCTGTCTGTTAAATTTGACGGGTCCCATTGAGCAAGAGTGTCATCATTGACAGCTGTTGTAGAACTGTTTATTAATGTCCATGTTGTCGGGCCTGTGCCATAACCATATTCAACTTTATAATCCGTAAAGTCACTATCATCGGCTGTCCCCTGGATATTGAGAGGGCTGTTACCAACAACCTGCCCGTTCATGGGATAAGTGATTTCTGCTTCAGGCAGTCCCTCCCCAACTACGATATTTCCTATAAGAGGCGCGGATTCGGAGCTGTCACTCAGGCTTGTTGATGATAGTTGATAGGTGTAAGCGCCATCAGGGACAATAATACTGTCCTCATCTTTACCGTCCCATGTAACTGTCCCCTCGAGGCCCGAACCTGCAAATGTCCTGACAGGCGCTCCTCCGGACCCCTTAATTGAAAATGTCCAGTCAGCATCCTCTGAAATAGCGTATGTGAAATCAGCAGAGTTGTTCAGGGGGCTGAATTCCTGAGGCATTTCATACAGGTTTGTGTTGTAAAAAGGATATGTAAAAGTTGTGCCGAGCCACGGCTCAAAAGATATCCCTAAAGTTACGGATTGTCCTGTGCCAGGGCCCTGTCCTGACGGTCCGGTCGCGTCTCCCCACCAGTTAAAGCGGGCATCCGCAATTATGCCGGCAGGGCTATATATGCCATTACCATTCTCCGTAATATTAGAGTGACTAACATTTAATTCTACTGTGGAATATACTCCATAACCGCCGTTATTTGAAATTGAAGAACGTGTAATTGTTAACCCAACTGTTAAACTGCCTGAATTCTCTGCACGAACCCCTTCAGTGCCATTATCTGAAACAGTAGAATCTGTGATCGTAAGAAAAGAGTTTACAGCAGACACTAAGTATATACCCGCAGTACTGCTATGTCTTATAGTAGAGTTTTTGATCGTTAGAGAGGAATGCTGAATATAAACATTAGCGCCATACACAACAGCATTACCCCCATATTCAACTGTCACATACTCAAGAATATTGTCATCAGAGGCATAGGTTAAAAAACGTATCCCATTCCAGTCATCCGGTTGAGGTATTGCCGAGTTGGAGGTAAATACTATCGGATTCGAGGCTGTGCCCTGGGCCTTGAGGGTTGCTGCTGTCCCAAAATTACCAATGTTCAAACCCCATTGCCCGTCAAACCTTAACTCAACCCCGGGCTCTATTGTAAGAACTGCTCCATTTACATAAATATGCCTGGTGACAATGTAAGGAACAGATTGAGTCGACCAGGTTATATCAGTTGTGAGCGTCCCTCCTCTCAGCTCAATACCATTTCCATTGCCGCTATAGGTATTCCCTGTGCCGAGACTGACATCAAGAGGGATACTCATCACATAGGAACCATTATTTGTGAATGAGTTATCTGCTATCGAAGACACTGAAACATTATTACCAACATAAACCCCCTCCCCGGCATTGTCTGAAATAGTAGAATCTGTGATCGTAAGAAAAGAGTTAAAACCAGATACTATGTTTATACCCTGAGCGCTACTGTATCTTATAGTAGAGTTTTTGATCGCTGCTGATTGATGTACAATGCAGATGTTGCAAGTATTATCATACCCGCCATACTCAACTGTCACATACTCAAGAATACTCTCTGTAGAGGCATGATTGTTAAGTTGTATCCCGTACCAGTCGCCCGGTTGAGGTGTTGCCGAGTTAGAGGTAAATATTATTGGATTGGATGCAGTGCCCTGTGCATTGAGTACGGCACTATATGAGAAAGTTAAAGAGGAATAGCCTAACTTCAAAAAGTATGCTCCATCAAACCTTACCTCAACCCCGGGCTCTATGGTCAGGGTTGGCTCAGAAGCGTCATAAACATAAACATGCCCGGTGACTATGTAGGGAACAGATTGTTTCGACCAGGTTATATCAGTTGTGAACGTCCCTCCTCTCAGCTCAATACCGTCTCCATTGCCGCTATATGTGTTCCCTGTGCCCAAACCGACGTCACCAGGGATACTCATCGCATAGGAGGCATTATCTGTGAAAGAGTTATCAGCTATCGATGATACTGAAACATTATTACCTACATAGACCCCGGAACTGCCGTTATTTGAAACTGCAGTACCTGTAATTTCTAATAAAATTAATGGCGTACCTGAATTGTCTGTATAAACCCCTTCAGCGCCATTGTCTGAAACAGTAGAATCTGTGATCGTAAGAAAAGAGTTAAAAGCCGATCCTATTTGTATACCCCGAGCGCTGCTGTATCTTATAGTAGAGTTTTTGATCGTTGCTGATTGATGTACAATGCAGATGTTGCAAGTATTATCATACCCGCCATACTCAACTGTCACATACTCAAGAATACTCTCTGTAGAGGCATGATTGTTAAGTTGTATCCCGTACCAGTCTCCGGGTGATGGTGTTGCCGAGTTAGAGGTAAATATTATTGGATTTGATGCAGTGCCCTGTGCATTGAGTACGGCACTATATGAGTAACTTGTAGAGGAACGGCCTAACATTAAATGGTATGCTCCATCAAACCTTACCTCAACCCCGGGCTCTATGGTCAGGGTTGGCTCAGAAGCGTCATAAACATAAACATGCCCGGTGACTATGTAGGGAACAGATTGTTTCGACCAGGTTATATCAGTTGTGAACGTCCCTCCTCTCAGCTCAATACCGTCTCCATTGCCGCTATATGTGTTCCCTGTGCCCAAACTGACATCACCAGGGATACTCATCGCATAGGAGGCATTATCTGTGAAAGAGTTATCAGCTATCAAAGACACTGAAACATTATTATCAATATAGACTCCGATACCGCTGTTATTTGAAATTGTAGAATTTGTGATCGAAATAAAAGAATTTGAATAAGATGCTTTGTATAT
>DRDE01000225.1 GCA_011040095.1 Nitrospirota bacterium | reverse complement strand
TCTTCTTTCAGGTAATCAAGCTTCATTGTGCTTTCCATTTTTTTCATCTCTATGTGACTGAGTTCACTGTGAATGGTTTCAAGTTCGCGGGCAACGTCCTTCTGCTGCTTCTCTATAAGCGCAAGCTCCGCCTTTCCGGCTTCGAGTATCTCATTTATTTTTGAAGCCTCTGCCTGCAGCCCGGCCACTGAAACAATCTTTGACTTAAGCGCTTCTTCTTTTTCCACGACCTCCTGCTCTTTATGTTCGATAGCTTCGCGGATATTGCCGCGCTCATTCGACATCTCTTTTCTTTTCCTGTCTATCTCAATAATCGATGCATTGAGCCTTTGAATCTCTCTTCTGACAGAGGCCATTTTCTCTCTCTTTGATGTCAGGTCGAGTTTTACCTCGGTAAGCTCTGAACGCATTGCCTCAAGGGATTCCCTTTTAACGGAGATTGCGGCCCGGACAGACCTTATCTCTTCTTCAATCCGGAGTTTTTCATTTTCAAGCGCACTGCCCTGCTCTTCTTTTTCTGCAAGAGCGCGCTGCAGGCTCTCTTTTTCCCTGTGATCATCGGTTATCTCTATGGCAATAAACTCATGCTTTTTCTTTAGTCTCTGATTCTCCTCCGTCATATTTGATATCTTCATGTCCAGTTCGTGGCAATATTTTTCCTGGGCAGATATTTTCCCGTCAATGGAGATGATGTCATTCTCGGTTGAGACAATTTCATCTTTTATGGCGGCAACTGATTTCTCAGCCTCTGCAATTCCCTCTTTTTTGCCTGATATGCTTTTTTCAAATTCCTTTATCAAACGTTTTATCTTTAAAACCCCTTTATCACTGCCGCCGAATACCATTCCCGAGGGCTCAAGGACCTCTCCCTCAAGTGTGACAAAATATAAAGGCTTATCATCTGCTCCTGATGGTCTTTGCCACAGGGAAAACGCGGTGTTCAGATTATCCACTAAATACACGTCATTTAAAAGTGATGTCGCAACTTTGTCAAAACCCTCTTTAACTGAAATAAATTTTATGGCTTCACCGATAACTCCGCTGTTTGCGCTGATACCCTGCACTCCGGCAGACTCTGTTAATGCCCTGTTTGAGAGATTGGTTGTAATGAAACCGCTCCGCTTCGTATTGTTCTCCCTGATTAATTGCAATGCCTTTATAATCTCATTATGGTCCTCAACAATGGCTGCGCCGAGTTTGTCTCCGAGGACCGCTTCTACAGCGGTTTCATATTCAGGCGGGGTGTCAAAAATATCGGCTACCCGGCAGAGCGTCCTTATACTTTCATCTATCGAACTCATCCGGCTCTCATCCATTTCCTTCAATGATTCCAGCTTTGAGTTCACGGCAGCCAATTCTTCCCTTTCCCTGTAAAGAGATTCCGCTCTTTCAGAAAGCTCTCTCTTTTTGTCCTTTAACTTATTGACAAGCCCTTCTTTTGTTTTCCTTGTTTCTAAAAGTTCCGTCCGGAATTTAAGATGTTCATTTCTTGTCTGTTCGATTGCTGAAACGAGTGAAGCAAGACTGTTGTTCAGGGAATCCACATCCTGCGAGCTCTTCTCTGTTTTCCGGTTTATATTTTCAATAGTCAGGTTCAGCCGGCTGAGTTCATTTTTTATGTTGCTTATTTCTTCCGCCTTGATAAAAAGATTTTTTCTCTGCTCCTCGATGGAATGCTCCAGCTCGGCAATTTCATTATCCGCTTCAGAAAAGGATGCATTCCTTTCTTCCAGTATGTTTTCAAGATTTGAAAGCTCTTGCCCCATTTCAACTTCATTGGCTTCGATCTCTTTAACGGAATCCGCTGTGGTCTCTTTTTCTATGGTAATATCCTTATCCTGGTTTATGAGAATATTGTATCTTTCCCTTAGATTTTCGCAGTCGCTTTTAAGCAGCGCTATTTTGCCTTCGTCTTCTGTAGCCGTTTTTTCAATTGAGTAGAGTTTTGTCCTGATCTCACCGAGAGATCTTTCATGTTCAATGCATAATCGTTTCTTTTCTTCTATTAACGCTTCCAGGGAATGGAGGTTTGCGGACACTTCCGCTTCTTTTGATTTGAGAGTGTCTTCCGATGATTCAAGGGTGGATATCTCACCCCGGAGCGCTTTTGAATCTCTCTTTGCAATTCTTACCTCAATATCCCTGACCTCTTCAAAGAGTTTTTTATATCTTTCCGCTTTTTTTGCATATCTGTCTATTGTATTTATCTGTCTTTTGACCTCGGCGATTATATCAT
Source organism: Nitrospirota bacterium (assembly GCA_011040095.1). Lineage (GTDB taxonomy): Bacteria > Nitrospirota > Thermodesulfovibrionia > UBA6902 > UBA6902 > BMS3ABIN06. The sequence continues at coordinate 880 of DRDE01000225.1, read as the reverse complement.
GCAGTCTCTGGAGATTCGACTTGGACGCCTCGAGTTTGTTCATTGCCTCATGTCTTCTCACTTTATATTTCATTACGCCCGCAACTTCTTCAATGAGAAATCTGCGGTCCTGTGGCTTTGAATTTATTATATCGCCAATCCTCCCCTGCTCAAGGATTGAGTATGCCTTGAGTTCAAGGCCTGTGTCGAGAAACATGTCTTTAATATCTTTCAGCCTGCACTGTACCTTGTTCATCAGGTATTCGCTCTCACCGGACCTGTAAAGACGGCGGGTTACCGAGATGTCGGTTGTCTCCTGTTTGTCATCGCCTTCCGAGCCGTTGGAGGGCTTCTTGATAATATCCGAAAGCACAAGCGTTACTTCCGCCATGCCCTTTGTCTTCTTTGTGGCTGAACCGGCAAAGATGAGATCTTCCATTTTTCCACCGCGGAGACTCCTGGCGCTTTGCTCTCCCAGTACCCATTTAAAGGCATCGACGATATTGCTTTTGCCGCATCCGTTAGGCCCGACAATTGCAGTTGTGCCGGGATGAAATTTGAAAACCGTCTTGTCGGCAAATGATTTAAATCCTATTAATTCCAGTCTCTCAACACGCATAATTTTGTTTCCCTTTTAGTTGTAAAATCATGGGGTAATACTCAGGCACAAAGTGTCAAAGGCACACGGGCAGAAAGTTTAACGGAAAACAACTGAATATATAGACTTGTGCCTTTGAATCTGCAATATAGTGTGCTTTTAATCTTGATAATATATAACATCGAAGTATTTCTATCAAGGAAATTTTTTGAGATCTTATACATACCCGAGACTGTTTACTAATTCTAAATAATCCTTAAGCGGATTTAACAGCTCAACCCCTATAATGTAATAATGACTGTT
>DRDE01000224.1 GCA_011040095.1 Nitrospirota bacterium | reverse complement strand
TATAACCGGAACCGGCGCAACATTGCAGCGCTGTACACATCGCTTCTCGGCAGGGCTGTTAAATGCCCGGTAGAAATGCGGGACAGAACCCATGTCTATCACCAGTACACGATAATGACCCCGGAGAGAGCAGGGATAATAGAAGCCCTCAGGGACAACCGTATATCATCGGTGGTTTACTATCCCGCCCCCCTTCATTTCCAGGAAGCGTTTAAATATCTTGGTTATGAAGCAGGCGACTTCCCGGAAAGTGAGGCTGCTGCAAAGGAGGTGCTTTCACTTCCAATCTATCCGGAGCTTGACCCAGGGAAAGTACAATTGATTGCCGGGATTATTTTAAGCGCCCTGAATAATTAGCCGGTCATAAATGTGTTTATTGCCTCTATTCCGCAACCCTCAGAACCTGTCCCACACGTAAACGGGTTGTTTCCAGTTCGTTAATCTGCTGAAGTTTCTTTGTATTTGTTTTAAATCTCCTGGCAATAAGCCAGAGTGAGTCCCCTTTTTTTACCCTGTACTTTCCTCCGGGGGGGAGACTGACGACTTTTGAAGAAGCATATATCCTTCCAATTGAACTTCCTCTCAGCGGTATTTTTAATTTTTTGCCCGCGCGAATAAAATGTTTCCGCCGTATGTTGTTTGCCCTGACGATTTTACTGACGCTCGTACGGTACCTCAGGGCTATGACGGACAATGTCTCTCCTTTTCTTACTCGATGGTATACATATGCATTCTTCGGGGGAGACCATTTCGCTATTTCATCCAGCCCGGCAAGCAAGACCTCGCCTTTTCCCGCAGGCACCTTGAGAGAGTATGATGTGGCCGGTGTGGCCTTGCGGCGAAGCTCCGGGTTCAGGGCGGTTAATTCTTTTAACGAGACCCCTATTTTATTTGCCACTGCCCATAACTGAACGGGCTTTTCAATAGTCACGGTCTCATATACAAGCGGGCTGTCCGGTTCTTCCAGGGTAATGCCGTATTTGGCCGGATCTTTAAGGATATGCAAAACAGCCATGAATTTCGGGACATACCGGGCTGTCTCACGCGGAAGCTGTTCATAGAGGTCCCAGAAGTTATCAAGATAGTTAATTTTCTGATTGCGTATCTTTTTTAGCACCCTTCCTTCACCGCAGTTGTATGCGGCAAGTACCGTTGTCCAGTCACCGAATATCTTGTGCAGTTCTTTTAAATAGGCAATGGCTGCGGCAGTAGCTTTTTCAGGGTCCAGTCTCTCGTCAATCCAGGGATCTCTTTTTAAACCGAACTTGTAGCCGGTTGACGGAATAAACTGCCAGAGGCCCAGCGCTCGGGCACGTGACAGGGCTTTGACTTTAAAGCCGCTTTCAATAAGGGGAAGCCATGCCAGCTCTTCAGGTAAACCGGCCTTTTCCAGGGCAACCACAATTTTATCCATATACCTTCCCGAACGTTTATATGACTCTGTTAAAAATCTCTTTTCGCGACCCTGGAACCGTTTTATCTCCTTTTCGACATGTTCGTTCATAATCAACGGGATTTCATCGTGGTTCCCGTTGACAGCCGTATATCGTGATGCATAAATCTCCAGAATCCTTTTGGAGATCGTAAAGCGCAGGTCTTCTTTCTGTTGTATTAAATCAGGATCATCGCCGGTCTTGACCTTCAAAACCAGCGCATACGCTTCATCCAGGGTTGCAAAGGCATTGACAAGGTCACCTTCAGACCAATACTCCTGGGAGGCATTACAAAACTCCAGGGCTGTATCAAGCAGGTTCTGCGCCTTTTCTTTTTCTTCTTGTTTTTTTTCTCTTTCCGTTTTTTCCGGTACTGCCGGTACTGCCGGTATTGCCGGTTCTTCCGGTTTTTCTGCTAATACTGTTCCCGGGGTTTCATCAATCTGAGAGATTTCAGATTTTTCATCTTTAAATTTTTCAGTGTATTCATTCTCACACTCTCCATAAACCTCACAACCATCATCGATTACTTCATCATTTATTTCCTGCTGAACAAAAGCATCAATTGCAACCTTCCCATTATCGTCCTCATCAACACTTTTCACAGCCGGGACTTCAGGCAGTGGACCGCCCTGGTTGCCGACAGCAAGATATTGGGTGAGGGAACAGCCGGAAGTTAAAAGGATTAAAAAGAGAGCGCATACAAAAAGCCGGGTTTTCATGAACACTTACCTTTGAATTTGTAAATTCATTAACATATATACTACGGTTTTTATTTTCTTTACCATTTTTAAAGAAAGCATGGTATCATTTTTTTTTCGGATCAAAATCATAAAAAACTCCTTACATTTTACTAATACGGCATTTATTATGCAAATATTAAGAAAAAGATATTTTGCAATTCATTGTCTGATTTATTTTATGTTGATTCGGCGCAGTGGTTTACTAAAACCCATGTTTTTTATAAAATAGACGGGTTATGCAGACCTTTAAAGATAAAGTCGCATTAGTTACCGGAAGTTCAAGAGGCATAGGCAGGGCAATAGCGGGAAAATTTGCCGCGGAAGGGGCGGATGTTATAGTCAACTACCGGAAAGCGGGGGGGTCATCCCAGGCCCAGGCAGAAGAGTTATGCAGAGATATAGAGAAAACGGGACGCCGTTCCATGATGGTCCAGGCTGACATTGGGATAAAAAATTCAGTAAAAGACCTGTTTGGTGTGATAAGGGAAAACTTTGAAAGACTGGATTATCTTATCCTGAATGCTGCAAAGGCCCCTTTTAAACCCATTGAAAAACTTTTTGAAAGAGAATTGAGGCAGCTCGTTGAAACCAACTATTTAGGAAATATATTTTGCATCCAGGAAGCCCTGCCCCTGCTTGAGAAGACCGGCGGCAGGATAGTGTTTATTTCAAGCCTTGGAAGCCGTTTTTATAACCCGTCCTACCCTCTCGGAAGCATGAAGGCGGCCATGGAGTCAGTAGTCAGAGACTGTGCCGAAAGTCTCAGGGCAAAAAATATATCCGTCAACGCGGTTTGCGGCGGAATTGTAAAAACCGATTCCTTTAAAGTGCTGAGGCAGTTCTGGGAAGGGATTGAGGCCCTGCCGGAAGATATGTTCGTGGAACCGGGTGAAATAGCGGATGCGGTATTTTTCCTGTGCAGCAGCGCGGGCAGGGGAATTAACGGCCAGACTATTGTGGTTGACAGGGGGCTGAGTAATGCAATTTGCAGATTAACCGAGTAGCGATTCTTTACCGGTTTACGGTTATTCGAAATAACGAATAAGTGTCATTGAATTTTTGACCCCGGCTGATTATCAGTTACCTGAAGATAAATACAATTTAAGGAGGCATTATGAGTCAGAATCTTATTACGGAAGAGAAGGTGTTTCAGGAGCTGAAAAAGGCCATTGTCGAGACACTCAGGGCTGATGATAACTCGATCAGGCCGGAGACATCCCTGATAAATGATATCGGCGCGGAATCCCTTGATTTCCTGGATATAAATTACAGGCTGGAACAGGCTTTCGGAATAAAAATGGCCCGCCATTTTGTCCTTGAGCACATAGAGGATATGTTTGGTGAAGGCGCTGCCATAGATGAAAACGGCCTGTTAACGGAAAAGGCGATTGAGCTGCTGAAAATCCGCTTTGGAGATAACTTGCCTGATTTGAAACCCGGCATGGACATGGACGAAGTCCCTGCCTTAGTTACGGCGCAGTCAATAGCGCAGGGTGTTATGGACATCCTTGACAGCCTCCCGGAAAAGTGTCCGGCCTGCGGCAATTCAGCGTGGCAGTCTGATGACGGGGTCAAAGTAAAATGCGGCTCGTGCGGTGAGAATGCAGCTTACACAAACGGCGACGACCTGATTAAAGAGTGGCTGACAAAGGTGCAGGAGGAAAAAAATATCTTCTGATATGTCTGCTATCTCTTCCAGACGAAGGGTTGTCATCACAGGTTACGGCATGATTACCCCTTCAGGGAAAAACACTGAGGAAACCTTCGATAATTGCAGCAAGGGGCTTTCCGGCATCGATTACATATCCTCTTTCGACACCACTGGCCTGCCCTGCCGGATTGCAGGTGAGGTTGACAATAAATGGATTGAGGAATTCGAAAGAAGTTCAGACCGGAAATTAAGAAATTTTTCATCCCGCGGCCTGAGGCTGATGAGGATTGCCGCAGCAGAGGCTGCAAAACAGGCAGGGCTTGATGAAATCGAAAACCGCAGCAGGATAGGCGTGTCAATCGGTTCTCACGGCGACAACCCTTCTGTAGAAAATATCAAATTCCTTCTCAGGTTTTATGACGGTGAAGGGAACTGGGACATGAATGGCCTGATGAAGGCCGGAGGTTATCCGTACCTTCATTTTTTCAGGAGAAAACCTGATGTGGCGCCGTCCATACTTGCAACCCTGTTCAATTGCAGAGGCCCGGTCCTTTCTACTGTTTCAGCCTGTGCAGCGGGCTCTCAGGCGATTGGGGAATCGGCCAGATTAATTCAGGACAACAAATGCAATGTGATGATTGCGGGCGGCTGTGAAGCGACAATAGATTTTCCGGGAATGACAGGCTTTATTTTATTAAAAGCCCTATGTGAAAAATATACCGATCCCCGGAAGGCATCCAGGCCTTTTGACCGGCGGCGCAGCGGCTTTGTCATGTCTGAAGGCGCAGGCGCCTTGGTCCTCGAAGAGCTGGAGCATGCCCGTTCAAGAGGCGCCCGTATACTGGGAGAGCTGAAGGGCTACGGCTCTTCAGCGGATGCATACAGGATAACCGACACTCACCCAAAAGGACTCGGCGCTGTAATAGCCATGAAAGCCGCGCTTGAAGATGCGTCATTAAGCCCTGATGATGTTGATTATATTAATGCGCATGGGACATCCACCACACAGAATGATCTGACTGAAACACGGGCGATAAAAGAAGTGTTCGGAGAGAGGGCAAATGAGATACCGGTAAGCTCAAACAAGTCAATGCTCGGCCATGCCATAGCCGCTGCAGGCCCGATTGAGTGCATCCTGACCATCGAAGGAATCAACCGCTCAATTATCCTGCCTACCATCAATCATGAATCCCGCGACCCGAAGTGCAACCTCGATTACGTGCCTAACGAGGCCAGAAGAAAAGAACATAAAACAGCTATCTCAAATTCCTTTGGCTTCGGCGGGCAGAATGCCTGCCTTTGTATTGGAAAGTTTGCCTGAGGCGTAATTATGGTTATTTTAAATCCGTATATAAAATCATGCTATAATAGAAAAATTTTTAATATTGCGGATAATGGAGGTGGGCAATATGAATGAGTATGAAAGAGAAATGGAAATAATTGCATTGTTATCTAATATTGATGACAACTACACCTATGTTGACTGTGACAGGGAAGTTATTGAGCATTCATGTGAGAAAACGAATGAGCAAAGGCAAATCAAACTTATAGAAGTCGAATATTTTAAAGACGCGGGACTACGGGTGGATAAGGCGAACTTTTGTGACGGGTGCAATCAGGTCTTTGTCTATAAGCCATGATCCTGATAAAAAGCATTCGGCCACAGATAACCGCGGATAAACACTGATAGAACAAAACTTATGCCTGGTTCACCGGGGGAACAAATTCCTGAAATCCGCCCTCATTCATCCTGCCCATACCTGAACGAACGACCTGTCTTTTTGATTGATTGCAATCGTTTCTCTGCAAGCATCTTTTCCCTGGCCCGCTTCGAACGCTTGCGTTTCTGCCGTTTGATTTTAGCAATTCGCTGCTCTTCTTCACTTTTTCGGCCTTTGATTAAGCGGTCAATTTTATTAAACAGAAGAACCCTTGCATAATAGCGGTTCAATCCCTGGGTCCGGGCCTTCCGGCATTTTACTTCAATCCCGGTCGGTATATGCCTGAGATAAACACAGGTGGAAGTCTTATTGACCTTCTGCCCGCCCTTGCCGTGGGAGCGGACAAACAATTCCCTGATGTCTTTTTCATAAATGCCGAGGTCATCGAGTTTTTTCCTGATGGCCTTTTCTTTTTCAGAGCTTACGGAAAACATGGCAAATAAAATAGTACCGACAGGTTCAAGGGGTATAGTAAATTTTGTTATATGAGTCTCTTGCAAAAGTCTTGTTTTGTCATTCCCGAGGTAGTAATCGGGAATCCGGTTCCTTTAAAAAACAAAGACTTCTGGATACCCGTTTTCACGGGTATGACGGCACAGGTTATTTTGCAGGGACTTTTGCAAGAGCCTCATATGTCATTTTCTATCAACTTGACCCCTGTTTATTTATTCAAAATTTATCTTGCAGGTCTCAACAAGCGACTTTGCCTTTTTCTGCAGTTCAAGGCCAAAGGCATCACCCATTTTTGTCTCCGTCTCAACCCTGTCAAGAATTTCATAGTACATATTCCAGCCCTTTTTTTCTTTCCGGAATCGCTCAATTAAAGGATTGGGTTCTTTAGTAAGTTCCAGGATGGTTTCATGCAGGCGTCTTGTGCCGCTTTGTAAAAACTCGAATCCCTGCTGTTTTTTCTCATCTGAACTTTCATTAAAAAATGAAGCGGCTTTAAGGGCAAACCTCAAATAGACAACGGTAAGTGGAATCCGGGAAACAAAACAGCCGGTAAAGGGGTCGATTGTATCCTTGATTTTCTTAAATGGCCAGGGAAGCGCTTTCACATAATATGAAAACACGAGAATCCTGATATAATCGCCGATTAGCTTGCCGGTTGCAGCCATTTTTACGGCCTCGCCTGCAAACGCTTTTTTATCATGTCTCATAATTAATCCGTCTTTATGAACGTAACGCAAGTTTTTCCGTCCGTTATCGAACAGCACGGATAATATATATGCCTGGTCTTCGGCCCGGCCTATAAATGTCGGGGTAAACGGCCTGTATTTCCTTAACGAATCCACCAGTATCCCGGAGGTTCCGCCTGTTACATGGATTCGCTGAATGCACCGGGTTTTGCCGTCTAGGGCGCTGTCCGTATAACGGGTCATCATCTCGGCTTCGGTGGACAGGGCCTGGGGCAGGGCGCTCAGGAAAATCAGCTCGTCCCCTTTAATTTCTTTCCCGGGAAACCGCACATCCGGGGTGAAAAGGGAGTCGCCTATGTCTTCCCGGTTGACGAGCGCCCCGGCAATCATTCCGAGTTCTACATTATTGCCCTCATTATCAATTCCCTCTGCTCCCCACAAAGGTGTCCTGAAATGTTCAAAAGCCGAGGACCCGCTTTGTTCAACCAGTTCTTCCTGGGGGAAGACCTGGTCAAGATCGATCTTGAAAGTTCCTTTAATCTCCCTGGAAATGAAGACCTGCCAGAATGCGGCTATTGCTTTCAGGAAGCTGTAATGCCTGCCGTATTCTCCATCCACTCCGACAACTTCATATAAATGGCTGAAGTCGCTTAAATCCGTATATCTCTGTGCTGCGGGGACAAGTATTTCCTCGATCAGCCTTATCGTATCCGCTTCGGTAAAAACATATACATCTATATGTTGAATGTTTTTTTCTTTTTTTAATTCATGTTCCAGGTATTCCTTTGCTATCTCCTGAAGCCCTTCATGAGTGACCGAGACCGAAAAGAGACAGGCAACCCTGGAGTCGCCGCCTGTAATTCCCCGCTGTTTTTCAATTTCAACAGCCTTATCCAGCCCGTCCAGGCCGTATAAAACCTCATTATGCTCCGGGGGCGCGCCAACAGGGGTTGGATGGTCAAACCAGTATATCTGTTCTTCCAGCGCTATCTGTTTCAACCTCTGTTTAAGAGAAGAACTTACACTCAGGCTGTCAATGCCTTTTGAGACAGGGGGTATTGTAATAAGGATATTGGATGTGAAGAGGATTTCCTTTGCAGGATCAGTAACCGGATCAGGGTTTAATCCTGAAACCGTTACTTTTCTTTTCGCGCGAAGCGCATTGATTTCCTCATCAGGGTTTTCAGACAGCAAGGCTCCTTCAGGAAAGAAAAGGCGGCTGATTTTTTCAACTGTTTCCCGGTTATTTCCAGGGTTTCCGGGATTTGAAATCCATGAGTAAAGGCCGGTTAAATCTTTCCCGAAACGTTCATCATCATAACACCGGTTCGATATCTCCGAATGTATCAGCCCCAGCCCCTCCCTGTAAAACCGTACAATTATCCCCCATGACGGGTGAGCTTCAAAATTTCTCAAATAGTTATCAGCCCTGCCGTATAACGGATGTGTTTCCCCTGATAATGCAATCAGGAAAGCGGCATTCAGGTTTCTTGAAATTGCAGAGCCGTCTTCTTCGCCCGGACGGAACTGCGCAGGGATTTCTATTCCCACCGGAGATTCACCGCCCTCATCAGCGCCTGTTAAATATTTAACTATTGTTTCAAACTTCTGTTTCATGATATGACGATAATTTATTAGTTTGAAAATTATAACATCTGCATCAATGATTCTTCATTAAGAGGCGACAGGTTCTTGACAAGGCATCAATTTTAAAGTATTTTAAGTCACACACGTTCAGCATTCACTTACTGAAATTGTTTTGGCCCCGGGGGACCTGTGTTGGATATCCAATTTCCTTATCAAAAGTTTAAATTTTACATCAAACCACAAGAACCCCTTATCCTTCCGTCATACAAGGGATCTACCTTAAGGGGCGGATTCGGCAAAGGCAGGGGGATATTGAGCCGTTTATGGGTTTAATCAGGTCTGGGGAGGTTTTGCATGTCGGGAAAGGGACGGGGTTTGGGTTGGGAAGGTATAAGATTAGAATTTAATAGACATGTTTTCTGTGTTTTACAGTGAGGATATAAACAATATGTTTTACATTTTCAATCTCATAGACAATCCTGTAATTGCCAATCCGGAGAGAAAACTCTCCCTTGTGGTTGCCGACCAGCGGTTTGCCTTCTCCCGGAGTTTCAGAAAGAGTTTCGATTCTTTTCAGAATTCTGTTAAACAGTTTTCTGTCGGATTTAAGGGCTTTTTCAAGATCAGACTCAGCTTCCTTGGCAAGTTCTATACTATAAGTCATTTAAGTTTTAACCTTGCCTTGAAATCTCTGAGAGAAACTGTCTTGCCTTTATTAACCTGCTGTTTTGCCCTTGCAATCGCCTCTCTTTCCTCTTTATCAGAAAGGATCTCAAGTGTCTCAAGAAGCCCTTCAAACTCCTCGGAACTCAGAATAACAGCCTTCTCAACGCCGTTTCTGGTAACAACAAAACGGTCGTATTTTTCATCAACATCCTTTACAATTGCAGAAAAGTTCTTTTTGGCTTCTGCAAGGGGCAGTGTTTTGCGCATAATACTCCTCCCTTCGATTTTTGTCTTGACTATAATTATAGTCTATATTATAAATGTTCTTCAAACGCGGATAAAATTATCGAGTCTCAACCAGGGAGAGGGATACGGATAGAGTGAGTAACCCCCTTAACTTAAGGGGGATTGAGTAAAAGCTCCCCTCTTAGGTTAAGAGGGGCCGGGGGAGTTATTCAATGAATGAGAGAGGTAAGTGAATGGGTAATTTTAATCAGAGGGAATACCAGACGGTGATTTTGGGGGCTTTGCTGCATGATGTGGGGAAGTTTTTGCATCGGATAACAGGGGTTGCGGAGTTTAAAGGTGCTCACCAGGATTTAGGGGCAGACTTTGTGAGTGGGATTAACGAATTTGCTGAAGATGGAAAATACAAAAATCTGAATTTTTTCTCAACGTTCATAAAAGATGATTGGGTTTATAAAGATAAACTGGAGCAATCTATAAGGAAACATCATAGTGGCTATGAACCGTGGGGCCACATTGTCCATAAGGCTGATAGCTATTCGACAAAAGAACGTTTCGAGGAGGGTGAAGGAGTCACAACATATCCGCCAAAGGGACGTATTGTTACGTTACAGTCGGTCTTTTCTGCTGTTTATCTTAACAAAAATTTGCCTTCTGAAACATTTGGCTATAAAGCATCAATGTTAAACTCTGTAGAATCCTTCCCCGAAGAGAAGAAAAGTAAATTGGAAGGTGATGAGACATCGCTGCTTTTTACACAATTCATGAATGAACTTCAAAGGTTGAATTTTGAAGAACCTGATTTTGAAAAATTTTATAATACATTGCATTCAATTTTTGATAAACTCGTAATAAATCCTGAAAAGCAGTTTTTTGTCATTCCCGTGAAAACGGGAATCCAGTCTTTTCAGGTAGTTACATGTTTCCTGGATACCCGCTTTCGCGGGTATGACGACTTTTTACGAATGTATCAATTTTTGAAAAATACCTCTGGTGTCTTCCTTGCCATACTCATCCAAAAATTGCAGATGTCTCTATTTTTGATCATTTGAAATCTTCCAGTGCCATAGCTGCCTGTTTATACCAATACCATAGTTACAAAAACACACTGAAAGTGAAACATATAGAACAAGATAATGAGAAGAAGTTTTTGCTTATAGGTGGCGACTTATCCGGCATACAGAGATATATATACCAGATTTCCGCTATAGTGGGTGTATAAAGTGTACCCCATGTCAAGACTGATTTCAGACCTTTTTAAGCTACATTATATGCCAGCATGCAGCCTGACTGTAAGGAGGCCGTAGGCCGACTGGAAGTCAGGCTGCGCGAAAATTTTTTTGACATCCTCCTTCCCCCTCCCTATATCTTCTGTTATTGTTGTATATCCTGCTCAGGATTAATTATAATGCACTTCTTCAGGTGTTCTATACCCTAATGCCTGGTGAAAACGTTCATTGTTGTAAAATGGAAAATAGGCGCTTAATCCTTCTTTTACATCCTTACCGGTC
>DRDE01000223.1 GCA_011040095.1 Nitrospirota bacterium | reverse complement strand
TTCATCAATTAACTTTTCGCTGTTTCTCTTTTCTTTGCTGCTCTGCTTATCTGAGAATAACTCCGGAATTCCACCCAAAGCTGTCTTCTTCCACTTTTGTACCTGATCCCGGTGTACCTCAAAGGATGAGGATATCTCTGCTATTGTCTTATCGCCCTTAATTGCCTCTATTGCTACTTTGCTCTTAATACCTGAACTATACTTCTTTCTCATTTTGCCTCCTTTTTATTTTAAAAATTATAGCAAAATGTAGCTTAACTACCAGTTCAGATTATGGGGTCCATTATACATACCTACCCTGTCTGTACCCACCCTATCAATGAATTGCAACAAACAAATGGGCAACCGCCAACAAATGGGCAACCACGGGGGGGTGCCCCTACGATGTCATTATCCGATGTTATGCATCGGTTTAAAACATTAACCACAAAACGATATACGGATGGGGTTAAAAATAATGATTGGCCACGGTTTAACAAAAAATTATGGCAACGCAATTATTACGAACATATTATCCGTGATGAAAATTCGTATTATCAAATATCGGAATATATACAAACCAATCCCCTGAAATGGCAAGATGATAAATATCATGCATAAAATAACCGAATCAGAAATAGAACAATTCGCCATTGACCTCCTTGAAAAGCAGGGCTACCAATACATCTACGCCCCTTCCTTTGATCCTGACAGCGACACCCCGGAAAGAGAGAGCTTTGAAGATGTGTGGCTCATGGAGCGATTACAAACAGCTGTAGGCCGGATCAACCCGTCTATCCCTGAGGATATCCGAGAAGACGCTATCAAGCAGGTTCTAAGGCTTAATTCCCTTGAACTCATTGCCAACAATGAAGCATTTCACCGGATGCTGACAGAGGGGATAAAAGTCACCTATCAAAAAGACGGTCACAGCCGTGGTGATCTGGTCTGGCTTGTTGATTTCAAGAATCCGGAAAATAATGATTTTATTGTTGCCAACCAATTTACTGTCATTGAAAACAACGTCAACAAAAGACCGGATATGATACTTTTTGTCAATGGCCTGCCTCTGGTAGTTATTGAGTTGAAAAACCCGGCGGATGAAAACGCTACCATAAGATCGGCATTCAAACAGTTCCAGACCTACATGCAAGCAATCCCCAGTCTCTTTACCTACAACGGCTTGATGATTATTTCCGACGGCCTTGAAGCAAAAGCCGGTTCCATCTCTGCCGGACTAAGCCGTTTTATGGCGTGGAAGACATCAGATGGTGTAGGGGCATGCCCCCGTGCTTGCCCTGATATTTACGAACAACAAAAAACAACGGGCAACCACAGGGGGTTGCCCCTACGAATTACGGAATTGGAAACTCTGATCAAGGGAATGCTGGATAAGAAAACCCTGCTGGACCTGATCCGTCATTTTATCGTTTTTGAAAAATCAAAATCCGTAGGGGCAGGTCCCCGTGCCTGCCCTGAAGAAACGGGGATTATCACTATCCAGACCGTAAAGAAGCTTGCATCCTATCATCAATACTATGCGGTGAATCGCGCTGTGGAATCGACCTTGCGGGCATCGGGCTATTCTGAAACAAGGGCTGAAAAGGCAGATGAACCGATAGTGATGGAATCACCTGAAAGCTATGGTCTTACCGGGGTGAATTCTCAACCGGTGGGTGACCGAAAAGGCGGCGTGGTCTGGCATACACAGGGAAGCGGCAAATCACTCTCTATGGTCTTTTATACGGGCAAGATTGTCCTGGCGATGGATAACCCCACGATTCTGGTCATTACTGACAGAAACGATCTGGACGATCAGTTATTTGATACCTTCGCTGCCTCAAAACAATTACTCAGGCAGGAACCGGTGCAGTCGGCAGACAGAGGCCACTTAAAGGAACTGCTCAAGGTTGCATCAGGCGGCGTGGTCTTTACCACTATCCAGAAATTCCAGCCCGATGAGGGCAATGTTTATGAAACCCTGTCGGAGAGAAGAAACATAATTGTCATCGCTGATGAAGCCCACCGAACCCAATACGGCTTTAAAGCCAAGACCATTGATGCCAAGGATAAAGATGGTAATGTGATTGGTAAGAAAATTGTGTACGGCTTTGCAAAGTATATGCGCGATGCCCTGCCCAATGCTTCTTATCTGGGATTTACCGGAACACCTATTGAAAACACTGACGTTAACACACCTGCCGTATTTGGCAACTATGTTGATATTTACGATATTTCACAAGCAATTGAAGACGGGGCAACGGTCAGAATTTATTATGAGAGCAGGCTTGCCAGAATAAGCTTAAGTAACGAGGGCAAAAAACTTGTTTCTGATCTGGATGATGAACTTGATCAGGATGAACTGACCGAGACCCAGAAAGCTAAAGCAAAGTGGACACAACTGGAAGCACTTATCGGCAGTGAAGACCGGATCAAGCAAGTGGCCCGTGATATTATCAGTCATTTTGAGCAGCGACAGGAAGTTTTTGAAGGCAAGGCGATGATTGTCGCCATGTCCCGCCGGATTGCGGCCGATTTACACAGGGAGATCATAAGCATCAGACCTGAGTGGCACAACGATGATCTGAAAAAAGGTGTCATTAAGGTGGTTATGACATCCGCTTCCTCTGACGGCCCTGAAATTTCCAAACATCATACCACCAAAGAGCAGCGCAGAGCATTAGCCGAAAGAATGAAAGACCCTGAAGATGAACTCAAACTGGTGATTGTCCGGGATATGTGGCTTACCGGTTTTGATGTGCCGTCCATGCATACCCTTTATATTGATAAGCCAATGAAAGGCCATAATCTGATGCAGGCCATTGCGCGGGTAAATCGTGTCTATAAGGACAAACCGGGCGGGCTTGTAGTGGATTATCTTGGCATTGCATCTGACCTTAAAAAAGCCTTGTCGTTTTATTCGGACAGCGGTGGTAAGGGCGATCCGGCCATTGCACAGGAAAAAGCTGTGCAGATAATGCTGGAGAAACTTGAAGTCGTTTCCCAGATGTTTCACCTGCCCGCGCCTCCACCAGGTCAATTTTGTGTATATGCTTTAGAATGCGAGAACAATACTTATTATATAGGTCAAGCCGAAGATTTGATGAAACGTTGGAGACAGCATCTTTCAGGTACTGCGTCGGATTATACTAAAAGATTTAAACCAGTAGGAATAGCTCATTACGAAGAAGTTAATTCAAGAAAAGAGGCAGTAACAAAAGAGAAAGAATGGAAAACTGGATTTGGCAGAAAACGATTAAAACGTTTGATTGAAAGAGGTGGAGCCAGGCAGGCGGGTGGGTTTGCCTATGAAGAATATTTTGAGGCCGACACAGGAAAGAAGCTCTCTCTGATACTCGCTGCGGAAGAACATATTCTATGCTTGGAAAACGGAAAAAAACGATACATCAACGAAGTAACCGCCCTGTCCCAGGTTTTCGCCATTGCCATCCCTCATGAACAGGCTATGGATGTTAAAGATGAGGTCTCGCTATTTCAGGCGGTAAAATCCCGACTGGCTAAATTTGACAGCACCGGCTCAGGCAAAACTGACGAAGAAGTTGAAACAGCCATCAGGCAGGTGATTGATAAAGCGCTGGTGAGTGAGCAGGTAATTGATATTTTCGATGCCGCCGGGATCAAAAAACCGGATATTTCCATCCTTTCAGATGATTTTCTTCTGGAAGTCAAAAACATGGAGCATAAAAATATTGCTATGGAAGTTTTGAAAAAACTGCTGAATGATGAAATAAAAACCAGGACCAAAAAGAACCTGATACAGAGCAAATCCCTCATGGAAATGCTGGAAAAGTCCATCAAGAAATATCACAACAAGATTATAACGGCAGCGGAGGTCATTGAAGAACTCATTCAATTGAGTAAAGAGATACAGGAGATGGATAAAGAACCTAAGGAAATGGGGCTATCTGATGTTGTATAGCAAATTAAACTAACCCCCCAAGCCGCAAATTAATCAAAATAAGCCAACCCAAATCTTTAGCAAATCAGATTAAAATAACGGGAACAAAGATCAAAGAAAGGAACCCGAAGCAGGGAGAGTTATGTTTGGATGACGAAGAACCTCCACAGCTTCGGGCAAGGTGAATAGTATTGTCGCTTTTTTTCATGTTATGTTTCAAGGAAATAATAAGGCTTGGGCGGAGGTATCCGTTTCCAAGGCC
>DRDE01000222.1 GCA_011040095.1 Nitrospirota bacterium | reverse complement strand
GTTCCATCGTCTCTTTCCCTTTCAGTCCCCTGTTTAATATTTTGTCCAGAAGGCATGAAAATGAAGCCGACAAATATTCATATGAACTGACCGGGAATTCCGAAAGCATGATTAGCGCGCTTGTAAAGCTTTCAAAAGACAACCTCTCAAACCTGTATCCGCATCCATTATATGCTTTGTTTCATTATTCCCACCCCCCGGCGCTTGAGAGGATAAGAAGGATCAGAGAATTAAGCATTAACCCTAATACAAGTGAAGTTTTATAACAAGCCGGTCAGCGCCTCATCATGGGAGTTTGAAACCTGTATTCTGCGCTGTTTATCTACAGGAACATATATGGCGGAGGAGGTAGGATTCGAACCCACGGACCTTTCGGTCTACGGTTTTCAAGACCGTCGCCTTCGTCCACTCGGCCACTCCTCCAAAAAATTGAACGCAGGGGCAATTCATGAATTGCCCCTACTTGACTATCTTATCAATTCCCATAGTATCGACCAGGACTTCCGGTATTATAACAGAACCGTCTTCCTGTTGGAAATTCTCGAGTATTGCCGCCAGTGTGCGGCCGATTGCAAGACCGGAGCCGTTAAGGGTATGTACAAACTCCGTGCCTTTTTTGCCCTCTCTCTTAAACCTGATACCCGCCCTCCTTGCCTGGAAATCTGCAAAATCGGAACATGAGGATATCTCCCTGAACTTCTCCTGTGCAGGGAACCAGACTTCAATGTCATAGGTCTTTGCAGCGGAAAACCCTATGTCGCCTGTGCAGAGGGAGACAACGCGATAATGGAGACCGAGTCTCTTTAAGACTTCCTCGGCATTATTTGTAAGCGCCTCGAGTTCTTTATAAGAGTCTTCAGGCCTCACAAACCTGACAAGCTCGACTTTATTGAACTGGTGCTGCCTGATAAGTCCCCTTGTGTCTTTGCCGTATGAACCGGCCTCCCGCCTGAAGCAGGGGGTGTGCGCCGTATAATAAATCGGCAGATCATCATCTTTGAGTATCTCCTCGCGATGAATATTGGTGACAGGCACCTCTGCGGTCGGAATAAGCAGAAGCCCTTTTGAGTCTTCTTCCAACTTGAACAGGTCATCTTCAAACTTCGGAAGCTGTCCTGTGCCTGTCATGGAGGCCCTGTTTACAAGAATGGGCGGCAAAATTTCCGTATAGCCGTGCTCTTTCGTATGCAAATCCAGCATAAAGTTCATTAACGCCCTTTCGAGCCTTGCCCCTGCGCCCCTGTTGATTACAAACCTCGCCCCTGCAATTTTACCCGCCCTCTCAAAATCCAGTATTCCAAGTCCTTCACCTATATCCCAGTGGTTTTTCGGGATGAAAGAAAACTCCGGCTTAGCGCCCCATGTCCTTATCACTTTGTTCTCTGTTTCATCTCTTCCAACAGGGACCGACTCATCAGGAATATTCGGGATTAAAAGCAGCTCCTGCATGGCCCTGTCTTCCAGCTCTCTCAGTGTATTCTCCTTGCCTGTGATCTGATCGGATATCGCCTTTGCATTAGAGAGCAGTCGCGATGCGTCTTTACCTTCTTTTTTTAGATAACCAATTTCCTGAGACAACTTGTTTCTTTTATGTCTCAGGTACTCGACAACCTCGAGCGCATCCTTTCTTTTATGTTCAATCCCGAGAAACCTGTCGAGTATTTCAGTGTCTTCAGCCCTTTTTTTGAGCGCCTCGATTACCTTATCCGTATTTTCCCGCACAAATTTTATATCAAGCATTATATTTTCCGGCCTTTCACGTTTTTGTTTT
Source organism: Nitrospirota bacterium (assembly GCA_011040095.1). Lineage (GTDB taxonomy): Bacteria > Nitrospirota > Thermodesulfovibrionia > UBA6902 > UBA6902 > BMS3ABIN06. The sequence goes on along the minus strand of DRDE01000222.1, from coordinate 5,084 downwards.
ATATAAGGTAAGGCAAATGCAATTAAAAATCAATATAACCGCCCGGAATCGACCTCTTTCATATTTTCTTCACAATTGAGGTTTAAATTGTTAGTCGAGACAACAATCCTGCATGAGGTGATTTTATGGAAGAGGTCGGCATTGTCAAAAGCATTGATGGAGTTACCGCCAAAGTAGTAGTTTCAAGGAAAAGCAGTTGTTGTGAAAGCTGCGTGAAAGATACCTGTGATATCCCGGAAAAGGGAGTTGAAACAGAGGCCATAAACTCAGCCAACGCAAAAGTCGGCCAAAAAGTAAAAGTTGTCATGAAGTCGTACACTTATTATAAAAGCGCAATGCTTGTATATGTCCTGCCGGTTATTGCGCTGATTGGGGGAGCAATGCTCGGGAAAATATATCTTCCCGGATATTTCAGCAGGACCGACCCCGACCTCCTCGCTGCTGCCGGAGGTTTTTTCTTGTTTTTTGTATCATTAATATTAGTCAAAGTCATATCAGGCAGAATGAATAAAAAAACAGAATATAAATCAATTATTGAATCTATTATGGAGGAATGAAATGTCTGAAGTCACATTGAAAATCGACGGCATGAGCTGCGGGCATTGTGTAATGAGTGTAAAGAAGGCAATTGACGGCATAGATGGAGTAAGCGCCTCGGAGGTTGCCGTAGGAAATGCAAAGGTTGTTTTTGATGAGTCAAAGACAAATAGGGATGCGCTTGCGGATGCCGTTAAGAACGCCGGTTACAAAGTAACCGGATAGCCTCTGAAGCTGGTTGCTTCAATGTAATTATTCAGAGACCTATCAGTCGCTCAATCTTCTGTTGGTCAAAGCCGACCACCACCTGGTCGTCAATTACGGTAACCGGCGTAGTCATAACACCCATTTTCTTTAAGTCGTTTATGGCTTTTGCATCTTTTGAGACATCACGTTCAATGAACTTAACGTTTTTTTGCGAAAGATACTCTTTCACTTTTTCGCAGAACATTCAGCCCGGCTGGCTGTAGACAACAATGTTTTTATCACTCATGGGTTGACTCCTTTTAATTACTTATACCATAGAACATGCATGTGCGCAAGCAGGCGGTTAAACACAATGTTGCGGCAAGACGCAGCGGCGATTCATGAATTATCCCTGACCTCCCGGTTTAACGCGCACTTGAACTCCGGCGGGTCATTGGTGTAATTTAGTATCTGCGTGACGACCCATAGCATCCGCAACAGGAAACAGTTATGTCAAATGATAATATAATAAACCTTAATCAAAAAAGGCTGCTTAATGCCCTTGAATCTTTCCCGGCTAATTCGATTTATTCCATGTCCCCGAAGAACAATTTAATGCAAGGGTTTGATTATTATAAAAAAAACAGCCTGCAGGGCTTCAAGTGGGACAAGGAGTTTTCCAGTCTCACTGCGCAAGTATACGGCTACAGGCATTATGCGGTTAAATTTTCTCAGCCCGGCAATAAGCTTTCATTATCCTGCAACTGTTCTGAATGGACGCCGCAGACCCAGTGCAAGCATGTCATCTGCGCGATTATCACGATAAAAAACATCTTTCAGCCTGCCTCTTTCAGATATCCGTCACAGGATATGGAGCACAGAAATTCCATGTCCGCGAGTTTCTTCAGCACGGCTGCCGCAAGCCCGGAGCCGGATAAACCGGATGAACCCGCCGGATATTCCATCATTCTTGAACCGGGTTCTTCAGGCACGGAAGCATATGTTATGAACTGTAACAAGAGGGTGCATTTTTATGACAGGGGCATCCCCCGGGAACTCAAACCATTAGTCTCGGACAGGTTGTATTCACTTTATTATTTTAAAAGATACCTCCGCGATTACGGCAATGAATATCCGATTATCCTGAAAACCGGCGGCAAGGAGACATCTGTTGAATTTGACGGGTCTCTGTCTTACTCATGCAAAACGGAAATAGACACAAAGAAAAATTATGTAACAGTGCGAAAAGTCTGCCTTGACAAAGACAGGGAGATCAGGAATTTTTTTGTTGAAAATGATTTACTTATTAATCTTGATGACGGAAAGATAGGATACCTGAATGAAACCGCCGGCTGGAGTCTCTGGCATAACCTGCTGGACTTCAACGGTTATGACGATGATTTCACTGTGGAAATGCCGAAGGAATCATTCAGGATTCCGGCAGGCAGGTTTAAAAAAATCCAGATCGTCTTTCCTTCACAGCCTGAAGACAAAACGCTGCCCGATGACCTGATCATCAGGGCCGGGGGGAATGAATGTGAAATTACGGAAGCCACACATACATACCGGGCAACCGTCACACGGGCAAAAGAGGAAAGCGGCTTTTTTGTAATAAAAGCCGAATGCAGCCTCAACGGTTTGATCCAGTCCCCTTCATTTAATCTTTTCGATTTCTTCAGCTTAATAGATTATGAACTCAGTGGTTCCTTAAGGGCTAATAAACGGAGGGAGTTCCTTTACAAGGCTTTCTTCGGCATGATTTCAGCCAAGACAAAAAAAGCAATGATCGAGGCTATCAGGAATGCGCTTTCGGAAGGAGACTTTAAACGGGGATCGGTGAAAAGCGAGGCCCGGAAGTTCCTGAATAATTACCTCTCCATTTTCCTGAGGAATGAAAAACAATTGCAGGTTCATGACGGAAACTGGATCGTCTCTCCTGTTAATAAAGAAAAAGAGGCAATGCTTTACAAAATCCCCTACGAGATTTTCGGCTGGCGGATATTTAAAGGCATGTCCGAACACGATGAAATGCATATACCGTCTAAATCCCTCCATGAAAACCTGTCGCTGCTATATGAAAAATTCAGGGAACACAATATTAAATTATTCTTCGATAACAAGCTTGTGCTCGAATCAAAATGGGATTTTGCCTTTGATGCGCGCAGGAGATCCGGCATAGACTGGTTTGAGATAAAGCCGGAGATCAGGTGCAACGGCAAACTCATTGACGAGGCGGAATGGATGGAGATTCTCGGCAAAAAGAAATTGATGGAAAAAGACGGAGCCGTTCAGGTGCTGGACACCAATGCACAGAAGATATTCAATATTATCTCAACAATATACAAAAGCGGGAACCTGTCGAAGACCGGGGCAAGGGGAAAGGAGATAGTACGGGTCCCGAGACTTCAGATACTGGACTGGATAGAACTCCGCCGCAGCGGGGTCAGGGTCAAGCTCCCTCCCGAAGATGAAGAGATAATTAAACGTCTGAGCCGGTTTGAAAAGATCGATGCGCGCCCACTGCCCTCAAAATTGAAGGCAAGGCTCAGGCAGTACCAGAAGGAGGGCTACTACTGGCTTTCATTTCTCTATGAGCACAGGTTCGGCTCATGCCTCGCCGATGATATGGGGTTAGGAAAAACGATTCAGGCAATTACCCTCCTCGCCGGCATAAAGGAAGGTCTGGTTAAATCTCCCGTCAAAGAAGAAATATGCGCACACCTTATAGTAGTCCCGCCGAGCCTCCTCTTTAACTGGGAAAATGAGATAAACAGGTTCTATCCCGGCCTGAAGATATATCTCTATACAGGCAAAGAACGCGATACCGCATTTGAAGGATATGATATTGTCCTTACAACATACGGCCTTGTGCGCAGGGACATTGAAAAGCTCAAAGACATCCGGTTTGATGTAATCATATTTGACGAGGCCCAGGCAATAAAGAACATATACGCTGATACAACAGGCGCAGTGAGGCGGCTCAGCGCCAATTTCAGTATGGCAGTGACAGGCACGCCGCTTGAAAACCATGTGGGGGAATACTACTCGATCATTGACCTTGTCCTTCCCGGATTGTTGGGTGAATACGACAAGTTCAAGCCGCTGATAAATCAGGGCGCCTCCCCAGCCCTGGACATGATAATCAACAGGACAAGACCGTTTGTCCTGCGAAGGACCAAGGAGAAGATATTAAAAGAACTGCCCCCGAAGATTGAGAACGATATCTACCTTGATCTGACTGAAAAGCAGAAGGCCCTTTACAAAAAGACCGTGGAGCAGGTCAAGTCGAGAATCGACGATGCTTACAAAAGCAAGACAGCGGCACAGGCAAAGATCATTGCCCTTACCGCCATCCTGAAACTCAGGCAGTTATGCGTCTCCCCTGCGCTGATCTCCGGAGACATAAAAGAACCCTCGCCCAAGATCGATTTCCTTATCGCAAAGCTTAAAGAGCTTCAGGACGAAGAGCACAGCGCGCTTGTATTTTCACAGTTCACGTCATTCCTGGACATACTTGAAAAAGACCTCGGAAAAAACAGGATGGATTTCTTAAGGCTGGACGGCTCAACGCCTGTGGGCAAGAGAAAAAATCTCATCGAGAAATTCCAGTCTGAAAAAGGCCCTGCCGTATTTCTCCTGAGCCTCAAGGCAGGCGGCCAGGGGCTGAACCTCACAAAGGCATCCTATGTCTTTCACCTCGACCCGTGGTGGAACCCTGCAGTCGAAAACCAGGCATCCGACAGGGCGCACAGGATAGGCCAGAAAAACAAAGTAACGGTCACGAGAATCCTCACGCATCACACAATAGAAGAAAAGATGATGAAGCTGAAGAAAAAGAAGCTCGCCCTTTACAAAGCCGTAATGGACGATACAAAAGGGGGCAAAAGAAGCCTCTCTGTTTCCAGGTCCGATTTCAATTTTCTTTTGAGTTGAGACCGGAATTGGGGGACTTTGTTATGTTCCTGAAATATCAGACTCTCCAATGATATAATATTGATTCCTGAGTTATATATTTAAATTGAAAGAGTGAGTGTTTATGTCTAAAACAGTTGATATTAAAAACAAACCATGTAACATCTCAAAAACTTGAGGAAGGAGAGCGTAGACGCATTAAATGATTCAAATGAGATAAGGCATTAAGACTTGCTACTCGATCGTTGAGATATAGCCAAAAGGAGACGTTCAATTTTCGGGATGTTTTTTTAAGGCTTGTGAAAGTATCACGGCATTTTCTGCCGGCATCACTGCGGGTTCCCCCACTGACTTTGCGTCTTTTGACATATTCCCGAATATCTGTTTCACTTGCATTGTTATGAAGGGGGATTTCCGGTCGGGGTTTATTTCCTTTGAGAACGGCAATT
>DRDE01000221.1 GCA_011040095.1 Nitrospirota bacterium | reverse complement strand
TCTCCTCTTTTTATCGTCAAACTTACATGGTCCAGCGCATTGCTGCGGGAAGACGGATACATGAAAGAAACATCCCTGTATTCTATTTCATTCTCAAATGATCTGATCTCCCTGTCCCCGCCTTTTTCCTTTTCAACAGACAGTTCGTCTAATATCCTCTTGAGGGGGGCCCTTGCCTGTTGTATCCCCGCGTTTACCCTTGCCAGTCTTCGTGCCGGTGTATACAGCAAAAAAATCGCTGTCAGAAAAGAGAAAAAATCCCCGATAGTCATAACTCCGTCAATAATCAGTTTAGCCCCGTACCATATTACAAAGGATATGCCCAATCCGCCGACAACCTCCATTATAAGCGATATGAACTCCGAGGCCCTTACAGACCTCATGTTCTCCCTGTAATAAGACTTGCTGATATGCCTGAAATGCTCCTCCTCCTTCTGTTCACTGCCGAATGCCTTGATTATCCTTATACCGGTAAAACTCTCGTGGAGATTTTCGGTAATGAGGGATATTTTTTCCTGGGCGCGTCTGCTTATCTGCTTCAGCCTTTTCCCGAGCTTCCCTGCCCCGTAAAAGGCTACGGGCAAAACCACAAGCGCAATTATGGCAAGGTCCCACCTCCTCCATACCGCCACTATTGTAAGGGCTATGACTGTTGCGCTTTCAATAAACAGGTCTTTTATGGTCAGGGACACAACTGCCTGGAGCGCATTTGTGTCATTTACTACTTTTGATATCAGGCTTCCGCTTGAGTGTTTATTGAAATAGCTTACAGGCAGACTTAAGATATGGCCGTAAAGATCGTTCCTCAGATTCATCACCATCTTTTGTGATGCAGACCGCATCAGGTATTCATGGAAAAATTTAAAAACCCCTTTGAAAATAAAAATGATGAATATCCCTATGGGCAGGAGTATGATTAAACCTATGTTTCTTTTGATAAGGACATCGTCCAGCACCGGCTTTACAAACCAGGCAATGGAGGCGTTCAGCCCCGATATTATGAGACTGATGATCCCGGCAAGCACAACTCTTTGCCAGTAAGGTTTGACTAAACGAAACAGTGTCTTAAGGTCATCCAATTAAATTTCCTCTTTTCTACAAGGTCTTTCTACCCTGATTCACAACCTATACGCAATTGTTTTTGTCGATTTTTTGCTGTATTATAACAAATCGTGCGGCAAGGATTCCCGTATTCAACAGGCAACTCACTACCGGAGGTTATTGATGAAAAAGAAATTAAATGATAAAGGGTTTCGGGGAAAGAATATTATTGTAACAGGCTGCGCCGGCTTCATCGGGTGGAAGGTCTCTCAACAGCTTCTGGAGATGAACAAAAAGGTCATTGGTATTGATAATATCAATGATTATTATGACCCTGCATTAAAGAGATGGAGGCTTCGTTCCCTGAAAAAATATCCGGGTTTCAATTTTCACAAGGTTGATATCAGCAACTACAGGAGACTGAAAAAGGTTTTTGAGGAAAATAAAGCAGATGCAATTATCAATCTTGCGGCAAGGGCCGGGGTCAGGGCATCGGTTGAAGACCCGTGGGTTTATCTTGAGACAAATACAAAAGGGACATTGAACCTCCTTGAGTGTGCCAAAGACCATAAGGTCAAAAAGTTTATACTTGCGTCAACCTCAAGTCTTTATGCTTCCTTAGACATGCCTTTTAAAGAGACATCAATAACCGACACACCGCTTGCCCCTTATTCTGCCACGAAAAAAGGCGCTGAGGCAATCTGCCATGCGTATCACTACCTGTATGGAATCGATATAAGTATATTGAGGTACTTTACAGTATACGGACCTGCAGGCCGGCCTGACATGAGCATATTTAAATTTCTCAGAAGCATGGATAAAGGCAAACCTATTCCGCTTTACGGCGACGGCACCCAGACCAGGGATTTTACTTACATCGACGATATTGCCGACGGAACCATCAGGGCATTAAAACCGGTCGGATACGAGATATTTAATCTCGGGGGTGACCATCCTGTCAAGCTGAACTATGTGATAGGGCTGTTAGAGAAATTTCTCGGCAAAAAAGCAAAGGTCAGGAGATATAAACTGCACCCCGCAGATGTTACCGCAACCTGGGCGCATATAGACAAAGCCCGGAAACTTCTCGGCTGGAAGCCGAAGATGCCGCTTGAGGAAGGGATTGAAAATACGGTGAAATGGTTTATTGAGAACAGGGATTTCGTGAAGAAATTAAAGTGGGTGGATTAAATATCGCCCTCAGCGCCTCATCAACTTCCGGGTATTTAAATTTATATCCTGACTTTAAAGCCTTCTCAGGCAAGACCCGCTGTCCTGTGAGCAGCATGTCCCCAAGTTCTCCAAGTGATAATTTGATGACAAAACCCGGCACAGCAAGGCATGACGGCCTGTGCAATGCCTTTCCAAGGGCTTTGCTGAACTCTTTATTCGTGACCGGGTTCGGGGCAACGGCATTGACGGGTCCTGTCATTGAATCATCTTCAAGGGCATGTTTAATGATCCCTGCCGTATCATCCCTGTGAATCCATGAAAACCATTGCTTGCCGCTGCCGATCGGTCCGCCTGCAAATAATTTAAACGGGATAATCATTTGAGGCAGGGTCCCGCCGTCAGCTTCAAGCGCCGCACCGGTGCGGACAGTAACAACCCGGACACCCGATTCCCCTGCTTTCAGCGCCTCTGCTTCCCATGCCTTGCAGACTTCTGCAAGAAAGTCTGAACCGGGCGGGGTATTTTCCGTGACCGGTTCGTCGCCGTGAGGTCCGTAATAGCCTGTGGCAGAGGCGCTTATAAAAACCTTTGGTTTTGGATTTGCATCCTGCATTGATTGCACAAGTGCGCGGGTTGTATTTATACGGCTCGACATAATGAGTTTTTTGCGTTTCTTTGTCCACCGGCCTGATGCAATAGACTCGCCTGCAAGGTTAATAACAGCATCGATGTTTGAAATTATATCCCG
>DRDE01000220.1 GCA_011040095.1 Nitrospirota bacterium | reverse complement strand
GAACGCAGTTGAAGGGCTCAGGGTTGGACATTCGGCTGAGCTCAGTCGAAGCCATACTGAGCAGCGCTTTTTGTCCCTGCCATAAATGGCGGGTTTTGAGCGCCGTCAAAGTATCAAAAATTCAAAACCCCTGTATGTCCCTGACCCTCTGAACAACCGGAGGATGGGAATAATAGAAAGCCGCGTATAGCGGATGGGGATGGAGGTTAGAGAGATTGTCCTTTGAGAGTTTAATAAGTGAGCTTGCCAGACTATTGGGATTGCCCGTGAGTTCGCAGGCAAAGCGGTCAGCCTGCCTTTCATGCCGCCTGGAGAAGTAACTGGATAACGGTCCAAGAGGAAAGCCGATGATACTGCCAATAAAGCCCAGTATCATAACTTTCGCGAAAAAAGAGTCTGCTTCAATTGAAAAGACCTGCAACAGGAAATCCGACTGGAGAATGTAAAAAGCCGCATAAAGCACTGCAAACGCCATAACTTCTGAAACTATAATGCGCTTCAGGACATGTTTTTTCTTCCAGTGGCCGAGCTCATGGGCGAGTACGGCAATTACTTCATCCCTGTCCATTTTCGCAAGAAGAGTATCATATAGTATTATCCGTTTGACTTTTCCTATACCGGTAAAATAAGCATTAGTATGCCTGCTCCTTTTCGAAGCATCCATTTTAAAAATACTGCTGACCCTTATACCTGCTTTTTCAGCCATATCCTTTATCCTGTCTTCCATCTCCCTGTCATCAACAGGCGTGAATTTATTAAAAAGAGGCTCAATCACATAGGGCGATATGTACATGATGAACAGGCTAAACAGAAGAAAGAACCCCCAAACCCATAGCCACCAGAACTCAGGGCTGTAAGAGACCAGCCATAAACCAACCGAGATGAGAATGCCGATAAGGATCGTAGAAACCAGAATGGATTTAAAAAAATCCGCCAGCCACAGCCCGGGGGTCAATGTGTTAAATCCGTATTTCTTTTCTATCTTAAAATTTCGGTATAAGCTGAATGGTATGGAAATGATATTTTCAGCATATATCAGAAACAGAAAGAATGCCAGGCCGGAGACAACGAAGTGCCAGTTCATTGACATTACCCATGAATTATATAAATTCAGCAGACCACCGAATAAAAATACCAGCAGGACTATGTTGTTAAATATAGATGCCGCAAACGAGAACTTACTGTTTTCTATAGTGTAATCACACGTTCTTTTTAATAAATCCGTATCAATCCGACCCTCAAATTCAGGGGGGACCTCAGCACCGTATTTCTTCAGATGCCCGAGATTAAGCGCCTTTAGCCAATAGCCAAAAAGTACAATGCCAATGTATGAGAGAAAAAAAAGAAATAAATAGGTCTCCATTAGAGAATACAATACGTTATTTGACATGAAGAGCTAACCAGGTCAGGACATAAAATTCCTTAATTTTAATAATTTTCAGGTCTCTATAAATCTCTCTCTTCCTGCAATTGTGGCGCCCGGGTACATTAATAATACAGAATTTATTCAAGAATCTCTTCAATAATAGATTGATTTTCTGTTTTCCTGTTCATTCTACCTGATGAAATTTTGATGAATATCAGTGATGTAAAAAACGCAAGAAGTCCTCCAAAGGCGGCAAGAAGCTCGGAATCAACTCCATTAATATAAACAGGGAGGTAAGATTTTCCGATAAATGCTCCCGCGAATAACGCAAAAAGCGGCAAAACATATAAAAGCAGCGCCCCTTTTAAGTAAGTGGAAGGTTTCATTACAATCTTTACCTTCTGTCCAACCTTTGCTCTTGCTGCATTTATAGCTTCTATTTCAACGCCATTATATGTGATGTCACATGTCTCTTTTTCGCAGTGGTCGCAACAACCGCTTTTCTTTCCCATTATTACCCTGGCATTTACTCCATCAATACTCTTAACTACTCCAATTTCTTCCATGAGTGTCCTCACCTGTTTTTACATAATAGATCACCTGTCGTTTTGACAGGCTATTTTACATGAATTGAAGGAATCTTCATGTGCCTGATTCCGGAACAACAATATCGTTGACAATGATACAATACCGGTTGTTTCTCCGCAATGATCTTGACAAAAGTTATCCTGTTTGATATTCTAACAAATAGTTGAATAACTATTCAACTATAATAATCCGGAGATAAAGAATTCGAGATAATCGACACCCCGGGGATGTATTCGCTGCTGCCGATAACCGAAGAGGAGCGCTTTATTGCCTGAAGATGGAGAAGAAATTTATCGAGGAACATCTTCTAAAATGGATTCCCATATTTTGTGACAAAGTTATCACCTGGGCAGAACTGCCTTTTTACAGAGAGATGGCTAAATTGACTAAATTTTTCATAGAATTTGAAAATGAAGGAAAAGATAAATATCTTATGACTATAGTAAAAGCAAAAAATAAGTTTACATACCCCTCACCTCTCCCGCAGGGGAGAAGTGAATTATTTAATTTTATTTAATTCCTTAATACTATAAGACTAATCAGCGCCCACACCTTGGGCACAGCGAAAGCTGAATCAATTAAAATGTGCTGCCTGATCTACGTGTTCCTTATTTGCCGTGCGGAGGAGCTCAGGGTGTTTACTCCACGAACCACCGCGGACAATTCTGGAAGCGCCATTATCAGGCCCCTTCGGATTTTTGTAAGGACTTTGTTTGTAATAGTCCACGTTATACCAATCTGAAACCCACTCCCACTGATTTCCTGCCATATCCATTGCACCATATGGAGAAACACCAAGGGGAAAACTTCCCACAGGAGCGCTATACTCATAGCCGTCCAGCATACCGTCTGCTCCCTTGCCATAATTGGCTCGAATTTTCCCTCCGACATCAGGGTATACATTGCCCCACGGGAATATTCTTCCATCAGTGCCCCTTGCCGCCTTTTCCCACTCTGCCTCAGTGGGCAGCTGCTTCCCTGCCCATTGACAATAGGCGCCAGCATCATTCCAGCTCATTTGAGCCACAGGGTTGCTCCACTTATCCTCGATGCCGCTCCATTTTCCTTTATAATCTGAACCATTAGGATGTTGCCAGTTCATAGAGCCGTCTGTTTTTGTGACCCCGGTTATTTTATAAAACCCCGACCATATCCAGGCAAGCGCTGTCCTGCTTTTTTCTGCATCGGTTACATAGCCTGTCTCCTCAACAAACTTTTCAAACCGGGCATTCGTTACCTCATACTTGTCAATATAGTAGGCATCAAGGTAGACCTTATGCCGGGGCATCTCATCTTTATAAAAGTTCTCTCTGTCACATTGTGTCTCGGGATTGAATGCCTTTGTCTCCTCACACATCCTCATGGCATCATCCGCGTCTTTTTCCGTAGAACCCATGAGAAACTCTCCTGCCGGGATCAATACCATCTCTGCTCCGTCCTTGCCTGTGATAGTCCCCGGCAGGTCATCTGCGGAGCTGTCTATAATGCTAATATTTGCAAATGCCGCCAGCGTCACTAATACAATTACAACCCATATTTTCCTTCTCATTATTATTTTCCTCCTCCTGCTCTTTCTCTGCCCATGTTTAATTCCCCGATGCCTGCATGTTTATCTTGCCTTCCCGGGCTAATTTGCCCAGGATAAAAATAATACTCTCATGCTTCAGCCTGAACTGCCGGGCAATCTCGTCATAGTCGACCCTGTTTTTGTCTTTTAAAAACTCAAGCACTTCTTTTTCAATCTCGCTTAACCAATCGTCAAAGATACCCCTTAATTCCGGTGTAGAATAAGTTGCGAGTTCATAGGAATGGCTTATAGCCGAAATAACTTCCTTGCTCATCTCTATCGGATTCACGCCTGAATCCGTGCACTCTTCTATTCAGTGCTCTACCATATTAATGACCTCCCGGTTCTCCCTGCCGCCGGAAACGAGTTTCTTAAGCAATTCTTTTTTTTCGGTCTCCTTCAGATCGCTCAGAAGGGATTTCACCATAGTGTCAAGGAATTCCTTCTTTATGGCAGGAGTCATATCCTGCAGGATATCTTCAAACTTTTCATTAGCCACAGCATTCACCTCCTTCAGGCTGCAGATTTATTTTTCGAGGATTTTTTCCATCTCTGAACCCGCGGTATTGATTATATGAGAAAGGTCATTAAGGATATCCATGAGTGAGGGGTTCGTAAGGCTGTAGTAAATAAAAGGGCCTTCTCTTCGTGTTGTTACAACTTCAGCCTTCCGCAGGACCCTCAGATGAAACGATACCAATGTCTGAGACATTCCGGTGGCATTGATGATCTCAGTTACTGTACGGGAAGCCTTGCTGATTACCATAACAATACCAAGACGGTTGTAATCACCCAGAACCTTGAAGATTTTTGCGAGCTTTTCTATTCGGCCAACCATGACTTTATTAGCATTGATACATATGAGTAACTACTCATATGATATTTAATATAAATAAGTTTGTCAAGAAGAGATTGCTTTCAAAGCCACAGGCCTGAAAATCTTGACAAAAGATTTCCCGCCTGATATGCTAACAACAGTTGAATAGTTATTCAACTGTTGTGCTCTTGATAAGGACATTATTTTATGAAATCCAAATTGAAAAAGGACACCTGTGAAATTACCTATGTTGACAGAAAAAAGGTTGCCTCCGTCAGAAAGAAGATCAAGCCGGAGTATAAGATACAACTGCTTTCGGATACCTTCAAGGTGCTTGGCGACCCGACAAGGGTCAAGATAGTCTTTGCGCTGTCCCAGGAGGAGCTCTGTGTATGTGATATCGCAAAGCTTTTGGGGACAACCAAGTCCGCGGTTTCCCATCAATTAAGGGTTCTTAGAAACATGAGACTTGTAAGGTATAGAAAGAATGGAAAAATGGTCTATTATTCCCTTGACGATGAACATATTAAGAACCTCTTTGATGAGGGGTTAAGGCATGTGGAGGAGTTGTGAGGTTGTTTATTTTTGACTTAATGTTGAATAGTTGTTCAACCGTCCATAG
>DRDE01000219.1 GCA_011040095.1 Nitrospirota bacterium | reverse complement strand
TGCCCGAAGTCTTTAATCGGGCATCCGGAACTCACTAAAAAACTGGATTCCCGCTCAACAAAATGCGGGAATGACGGCTCAATGGAATAATTTTACCACAAATCAATCATTGATAAAAGGAAGGGAGGGATTGCCTGAAAAGATGTTTTATTAATTATCTGAACATTTGATCGGAATTTATATCGCCGCATATTTTTGCCTCTATATCATTCAGGTCTTCCCCGGATATTCCGAGTATCTCAAGGGATGCGGGATCAAAGGGATAACCGGGGTCTTTTTCCGTGGCCCCCATTATATCCATAGCAACAATGTAATCTGCAATATGTATGACAGCTATACGTTTTAAATTCTTTTTCGCAAGAGACGGCGTATGATGGTATAATGTCGTATCCAGAATAGTATTGGGTAAATTCCATTTTTCGACAAGCCAGGTGCCTATATCGGCATGAGTAAAATCCAGGACTGTTTTTTCCATCTCAAGGAAAGATTTTTCTTTCTCGAATGAATCCAGGAGTTTTTGATAAATTTCCGGGAAATATTTATTCAGGACCAGATAACCAATATCATGTAACATCCCGTTTATCAATATCTCCTCGGAAAAATCCAGTTTCAGTTCCCTGGAAATGAGCCCTGCACTGAATCCGACACTTACCGAATGATTATATATCCTCTTATAATCAATTTTCCTTGCACCCTTCCCATCCTCAAGAACCGTCATTAAAGATATTCCGAGGGCTATGTTCTTAACATTATTAAAGCCTATTCTCATAATCGCCCCGTCAAGTGTTTTGGAACGTACTTTAAGCCCGAAAAAGACCGAGTTGGCAACACTCAAAATTTTTGCGGATATAACGGGGTCGTTTTGCACAACCTTTTCAAGTTTATCCAGTGAAATGAGATCGTCACCTACAAGGCATAATACTTCCTCGGCTATAATGGGCAGTGTCGGAAGATTTTTGATCTTCTGCACATAGAGTTTTAATGAGTCATTCATAGTCAGATTATACTTGATGATCTAAAGCTTGGCAATATGTTTTTATCTCTTATCAAAATCTCAGTTAATAAACGGGAGTTTCTTGTCACCTAATCCGGCGCCGGACAGTTTTGCAAAAATCTGAAACACACCCGTAGCAGCCAGGCCGATAAGAAGTAATATAAGGAATATCTTAGGTCTTTTGAACAATAAAAAAAGGAGAATAACACCGGCGGCAACAGAACCTGCAGGATTGGCATGAATATAGTTTAAACTATCACTAATCAGTTTATCGAATGCCATAAAGTTTCCTTGATATCCCTATCAGGCAATGCCCTGACCTACAGTGAATGTTAACACGATTTCTCCCTGCTTTGTAATAGTTCATCCATCAGCTCTCAGCGGTCGGCTCACAGCTTTAAAATAAATAATCAGCGCCCCAAAGCGGCTATAAGCATAGATGATTCTGAGACCTTACCGCTTTTTTGCCGATAATATTATTTTACCGATAGCTGATAGCTGAATGCTTACCCTGCTTTTAATTAACCGTTGACTGTCAACCGTGAACGCTTACATATCAGACTACGACAACGGAATCGTCAGAGCCGTATCCATTCGGAATATACTTGTCGGCAAACCAGTCATTTTCCCATCGATTGGCATCAATGAGATATTTGAATTTGTATTCCCTGTTGCATGGCAATGACAAGGTCACCTTAAAATCACCGTTTTTCAGTTTTTTCATCAGGTGTTCAGCGACATTCCAGTCATTGAAATCCCCTACAACAGCAACCGACTTCGCATCCGGCGCAGCCTCTTTCGGGAACCTGAAAGTAACCTTGCATTGAGGCGCGGATTTCAGGTACTGTTTTTTTATATTTGCAGGCATTACCGGTGGGTTGGAATTGTTTTTTGAAGTCCTGCCTGTTGTTTTACTATTGGTTTGAGTGGATTTTTTCATCATTTTTTTCATGTTAACCTCCTGGTTATTCCGGAAAATAAATTTTATCTTTTTCAATCCGCACATATAATCCGGGGATATCCCCGGATCAGCGGCTGATTATTATATTCAAAGGCGGAAAGCATGTCAATATCCCTCATGAGTGTCATTACACATAAACCCGACGATAAAACAAGCGCATTTAATAAACTATGCCCAGGGAGTGCCTCCGTCAACAATACTGTGCTCCTCCCACATAAACCAGTTCCCTGTATCCCGTAGAAAGCTGTAGGTATTTGCAAAAATATCATGATGCCGTTCTTCTTCCCTGCCGAGTTTTCCGAAGAGATCTCTTTCTTTTTCGGTTTCCGCTTCCGACATCAGTTTTTTGTAGAACTCAACGCCTTCTCTTTCCATACGCATTGCAATCTTAAATGCTTCAAGCTCATCTGACGTAACTTGAACTTTTTCCATCATTTCATCTTTTATCTGCTCAAAAACCGTCCTGATGTTTTCCATTGGATGCACATCCCCTGCGTGAACATCAAGCCCTTTAATTAACCGGGTAACAATTTCGAGGTGTTTTTTTTCATCAACCGTTACAGTCTCAAACATTTTTTTGCCCGCCGGATAATTTGTTTTCCGGGCTGCTTCCGTGTAAAACCTGATTGCATCCGTTTCCATTTTCATAGCTATTTCAATTGCATTCATTCTTTTCTATCCCCCCATCCTTTGGTTTCCCCATCACTTGCATCAAATTAACACCCGCTGTTTAAGCAAGATTCATGTTTATTTATAAACATCAGCAAGTTTAACCCTTAGTTCTTTCAGATAGCCTATATGCATGGCTTCCTGCTCCATCATCTCTTTAAACAAAACCTGTGTATTTGTATCGGCCGCTTGCCGGGAAAGCTTTAGGTACAGGTTATATGCCTTCCCCTCTATTTCCATTGCCAGTGTCAGTGTGCCCATTTCATCTGTAACAGAGTATTTTTCTATCTTTGATTCAAGGTCCTTCACCGCGATCCCAGCTTCCGTGACAGGAGCTTCTGTTTTGTTTTTGAATTCCTCAAAACTCTTTGTTTCCCTGTCTCCGTTTACCGACTGGTAGAGAAATTGAAGAAAATCCATATGCTTCCGCTCCCACTCCGACAATGTTTTAAACATCTTCCCGGCATCCGGATTTATTGCCTTTTCAGCGGCCTCTGAATAAAACACCCTTGTTCCCTCTTCCATAAGAAATGCCTCGATAAGCGACTGCAGCAAGTCCTCTTTTCCTGTAATCATGATTGTTATCTGAATTCTCCTTTCAATAAATTCCCGCTGATAAACCTGAACGCCGCATAAACCAGCGGGTCCGGCATCTTACTTTTATACAAAGTCTATCAAATTGAACCTGAATGTCAATCGGTTTGCCGTACATCCGGCCTTGACTAATAAAAATACCCTGATAAAATGTAATATAAACAGTTGTCTCAAAAGCCGGCAACTGACCTTAATTTATTAAAAACCAAAAAAAGGAGGATCGGAAATGAGCAGAATAGGAGATCAATTTCAGAGCGCTGACTGGAAGGCTGAAAAACATGCGCCTGTTATAGACTGTCCCGGTGAAGTCGGAGTTGATGAAAACTTTAATGTGACAATAACGGTTGGGAAAGAAATTGCGCACCCCAACACCACGGAACATCACATAAGCTGGGCGCAATTATTTTTTAAGCCTGATGGAGGAAAGTTTACCTGCCAGGTGGGGAATTTTGAATTTACCGCACACGGCGAATCAGCAGAAGGCGCTGATGCAGGCCCGGTACACACCCATCATTCCGTTACAGCAGCGCTCAGGATCAAAAAAGCGGGAACCCTTATCGCCACGAGCCTGTGTAACATCCACGGTCTGTGGGAAAACTCAAAGGAACTAAAAGTAAAATAAAAAACCGGGCGTTTTTTATACATGCCGCTGAAAGAGGAATATTTCTCACATTCCTCTTTCGGTTTTTTTATTCACTCCATATGGCCGCAAACTCTCCCGAATACCCTCATGGCAACCTTAGGCCCCGGATACAAAACATGTTTTTTTGCTAATATTAAATCAACAGAGGTTCTTGTGAAAGTCTTGTTTTGTCATTCCCGAGGCAATAACCGGGAATCCGGTTTCAGAGTGGCAGTTGCTCGATGAGCATCTGTTGAATGTTGCAAAACCTGCCCTGACATTTGCCGAAGAGTTCGATCCCGCTATACTATAAACACATTGTGATAATTAAAGAAAACAGGTGAGATATGAAATATTTTGCGCATTCAGAAAATAATCACAACAAAAAACATAGCCTATCCAAGCATCTTCGTCAAACCGCAAAGCATGCGGAATCTTTTGCATGTAAAGAATCCTATAAGGCGATTTTAAATGTATCAGGACTATTGCATGACCTTGGCAAGTATCAGCCCTAATTTCAGAATTATCTCAAAAATGGCGGGGAACGTGGCAGTGTTCCTCACGCCTCATGGGGCGCCGGCTATGCAAGACTTCTTGGA
>DRDE01000218.1 GCA_011040095.1 Nitrospirota bacterium | reverse complement strand
CCGTAATCCAGGGATTTACACGTTCATTCGGCGCAAGACTTCTGAACGGAGAACGATATGAATGGATCAAACCCATAATGTTTACTGCCGGAGTCGGCCAGATGGATGCGCGGCATATTGAAAAAGGCAGGCCGGAAAAGGGGATGCTTGTTGTGAAAATCGGGGGCCCTGCCTACAGGATCGGCATCGGCGGAGGCGCTGCATCCAGCATGATACAGGGGGAGAATATTGCAGAACTCGACTTTAATGCTGTTCAGCGCGGGGATGCGGAAATGGAGCAGAAAATGAACAGGGTACTGCGCGTATGCATTGAGATGGGTGACGCTAACCCGATTATCAGCATCCACGATCAGGGCGCAGGCGGAAACTGCAATGTTGTTAAAGAGATAATTTATCCTGCGGGAGCAAAGATTGAGGTCAGGAAGATACAACTTGGCGACAACACACTTTCGGTGCTTGAGATATGGGGGGGCGAATACCAGGAACAGAATGCACTGCTTCTCAAGCCGGAAGATATCGGGATGTTTGATGAAATGTGTTTGCGTGAAAAGGTACCGTGCGCTGTAATCGGTGAAATTACAGGCGATGGCTATGCAGTGCTTTATGATGAGACTGACGGAAGCACGCCGGTTAATCTGGACCTGGAAAAAGTCCTCGGTGATATGCCTCAAAAGACATTTCACCTGAATCGTATTTCAATGACCGCAAAACCTCTTGAGCTGCCAGAGGAACTTACTGTAAGAGATGCGCTTGAAAGGGTGCTTCGTTTGCTGTCTGTGGGGTCAAAGAGATTCCTCACAAACAAGGTTGACCGCAGTGTCACCGGACTCATAGCGCAGCAGCAATGTGTCGGCCCGCTGCAGCTCACTGTTGCCGATGCGGCGGTAGTAAGCCAGAGTCATTCCGGGTTGACCGGAACTGCAATATCAATAGGGGAACAACCGATAAAAACACTGCTGAACCCCGCTGCCATGGCGCGATTATGCGTTGGCGAGGCATTGACGAACATTGTCTGGGCAAAGATCAGCGCATTGGAGGATATTAAATGCTCCGGCAACTGGATGTGGGCTGCAAAATTGCCGGGCGAGGGCGCAAAATTATATGATGCGGCAGTTGCTCTGAGTGATATTTTAACCAAGCTCGGCATAGCCATTGACGGCGGCAAGGACAGTCTTTCAATGGCAACACAGGTCGGAGATTCCTCAGGGAATGCAGAGACTGTAAAGTCTCCCGGCACATTAGTCATATCCGCTTATGCAACATGCCCTGATATTACAAAAGTAATTACCCCGGATATTAAACAGCCGGGCCGTAGCAGGCTCATATATATAGACTTGGGCAATGGAAAAAACCGGCTCGGCGGAAGCGCTCTGGCCCAGGTCTATAATCAGCTCGGCAGCGAGCCGCCTGATGTGGATGACCCTGAACTGCTTAAACGCGCGTTTAATGCTGTCCAGTCGCTTATTTCCAAAGGCCTCATCCTCTCCGGCCATGACAGAAGCGACGGCGGGTTGATAACAACTTTGCTTGAGATGGCCTTTGCAGGGAACTGCGGAATGGAAATAAATCAGAAGTCAGAAGTCAGGAGTCAGGAGTCAGGAGATAGTTGTGCAGCTTTGGCATCACTGTTTGCTGAAGAGTTGGGCATTGTATTGGAATATCTCCCGGACAGGGAAGCGGAACTGATCTCGATTTTGAAAGACTTTACCGTTCCTTATGAAATCATTGGTAAAACTGTACGGGAAAAAACCATACAAATAAAACTCGGAACCCGGAACTCGGAACTCAGAACTTTTTTAAACGAAGACATGAGGGTTTTAAGGAACATCTGGGAAGAGACGAGCTGGCAGCTTGAAAGACTCCAGGCAAATCCGGAGTGTGCTGATGAGGAAAGGAAATACTGCTTTGACAGGCCGGGCCCTGACTTTAAATTAAGTTTTGATCCTGAGGATACGCCGCCTGTTTTACTTGAAAGTGATACCAAACCAAAGGTTGCCGTTATCCGTGAAGAAGGCAGCAACAGCGACAGGGAAATGACTTCAGCGTTTTTTCAGGCAGGGTTTGAACCGTGGGATATAACGATGACCGATTTTCTTGAGGAGAGAGTCAGACTTTCAGATTTTAAAGGTGCGGCGTTTGTCGGCGGATTCAGCTATGCAGATGTCCTGGATTCAGCAAAAGGCTGGGCCGGTGTTATAAGATTCAACAAAAAAATATGGGACGATTTTCAGGACTTTTATAACAGGGAGGATACATTCAGTCTTGGAGTGTGTAACGGCTGCCAGCTCATGGCCCTGCTTGGATGGGTTCCGTGGCAGGGCATGGAAGACAATATTCAGCCGAGGTTCATTCACAATACATCAGGCAGGTTCGAGTCCCGCTTTTCATCGGTCAAAATCCTGCCCGGCCCTTCGATTATGTTAAAGGGCATGGAAGGCTCTGTCCTGGGAATCTGGATAGCTCACGGTGAAGGAAGGGCATATTTCCCTGATGAAAAGATTCTCGGCAAAATAGAAGAAGGGAATCTGGCGCAGATAAGATATGTTGATGACAACAACGAAGTTACAATGAAATATCCCTTTAATCCAAACGGT
>DRDE01000217.1 GCA_011040095.1 Nitrospirota bacterium | reverse complement strand
TAATCAGATGACCCTGTCAATCCTGCAACAAACACATCCCCTGATGAATCTATGGCAAGGGCATAGGCATCATCGACACCACTTCCTCCAATTAATGTTGATGAGACAAGGCTTGAGAGACTGCTGTCAAGCTTTGATACAAAGACATCATCGTTGCCATTTAAAGTTGTATCATACGCCCCCACAGTTGTCGGATAATCAGATGACCCTGTCAATCCTGCAACAAACACATCCCCTGATAAATCTATGGCAAGGGCACGGGCATGATCGACACTACTTCCTCCAATGAATGTTGATGAGAGAAGGCTTGAGAGATTGCTGTCAAGCTTTGATACAAAGACATCACCGTTGCCATTAAAAGTTGTATCATATGCCCCCACAGTTGTCGGATAATCAGATGACCATGTCTTTCCTGCAACAAACACATCCCCTGATGAATCTATGGCAATGGCATCGGCATGATCATAATTACCACCTCCAATGAATGTTGATGCCAGAAGGCTTGAGAGATTGCTGTCAAGCTTTGATACAATGACATCGGAGTAGCCATTATGCGTTGTATCATACGCCCCCACAGTTGTGGGATAATCAGATGACCATGTCCACCCTGCAACAAACACATCCCCTGAAGAATCTAAGGCAAGGGCATAGACATAATCAGAACTACTCCCCCCAATGAATGTTGATGCTAAAAGCGGGTCTATGACAAGCGGTTTTGTTTTGTCGTATTCTCCAATTTCAAAGCCATAGGTACCGGAGTCTGCTAAAACATTGTATGCAACCTGTATGTATTTCTTCTCTCCACCTGTTTCCTGATAGGCAACTGGCTTTGTCATCTTCACTGTCCCGAGCTCTGTCTCTATCTCAAGCTCTCCGGACTTGTTTACTTTTATCCCCTTTGCCCCTTCCATCTTCAGCGTTATATCTTCAGATGTGCCTCCAGGATATACTGTAAAGAGCTTCTCTACATTATTCCCATATGCCTTGAGCTTAAGCTCTATGCCCTCATATACCTCTCCAAGGCTTACTTCCTGCCAGGTGGGTATGTTCGTCCTCCAGTTGTCTTTGCTCCCTACAAAATAATTAGCCGTGGTTACTGATTTGTTCAGACCTTTTATGCCTGTCTCTTCCGGACACTCAAGGCTCTCTCTTAATACCACTGCCTTTGTGTTTATTTGTCTGTCTTCTGTATTCTGAATTCCGTCTTCTGATTCTTCCTGTCTCTGTTCTGTGTTCTCTGTTCCGGCTTCTCTCTTTACCAGGCTGTAAACAATCTCCCCTTTGTCAGTCACAAACACTGTGCCTGCAAATGTATTGGCATAAAACCTTACTGACTTATCCTTAATCTGCCCCTGATTCTCTATAAACGGCATCTGAAGTCCTGATACCTTTTTCATCAGGGCATCCTTATCCACACCTGCTCTGTCTTCCACATTTGCAAATGCAAGAGCCGGCAGAAGCATTATTAATAAAATCCCTGTTGCCATTAATACTAAAGATTTTTTCTGTCTCATAGTAAAATCCTTCCTTTTTAGAATCCTTTTTTTTAACTTCTTGAAATTTTTTTGAATTATCAATTGGGCCTCTTGCAAAAGTCTTTGAAATATATGTGGCTATAAACTTTTGTTTGAGTAACCTGTTTATTTTTAATAATTTTAAATCACCCAGACACTTCGGGGTGACAACAAAAAACATACTTTGCAAAAGACTATTTTAAAATCAATCTTGAAAGAAGAGGCGTGCTACACATTTAATTGTGATCATATTTTAATCATTATGTCAATCTACTTATAGCATCTATAAGTTTTTTTATAGCCTTACCTATCGTACAGAAGATGCATAAGAAAAGTGTCGGCGTCAGTTAAAAATGTTATCTTACAATCCCCCGTTGCTCCAGGACAAAGTTTCCAACTGTAGCTGTCCCATCACTGATCGTCATTGTCCCGTTAATCGTTGTATTACCGCTAACCGCTGTATAATCACAGTCATATCCGCCCTCAAAGGTTACTGATATGCTGCGATTGATGTTGAGGTCTTCTGTAAAAATTACAGCCTGACTCTGGATAATATCTCCGTCCACTGCCGCATCATAAGCTGCCTGAAGCGTTGAATAATACACAGGGGTTGCGCCTGCTATCCTTACAGGGTCCGGACATGCAGTTACAGTTATATAATCTGTCCTTGTCAGGGAGTCGGCGCTTCCGTCTGAATCCGTAGCTGTCAGGCTTACTGTATATGTGCCTGCTGTATTGTATATGTATGACGGATTCTGAACTGTTGAATCTATAACACCGTCATTCTCAAAATCCCATTCATGGCTTAAGGGCTGGTCATAGCCTGTTGAGTTGTCGGTGAAGGTTACTGTAAGAGGCGCTATTCCGCTTGTCGGTGAGCCTGTGAAGTCTGCTGTCGGTGATGTGTCCGAGATAGTGGCTGTTGTTGTTGCCTCATCTCTTGCTCCTGCGTCATCTGTAACTCTCAGGTTTATGGTGTATGTGCCCTGCCGGGCATATGTGTGGCTCTGTGTCGGCAATGAGGAGCTGTAGTCAAATGTTCCGTCATTGTCTATATCCCATTCATAAAGGGTTATTGTCCCGTCTGCATCTGTTGAGCCTGAACCGTCAAGGCTTATTGCCTGCCCTTCCACCCCTGTATACGGGCCGTTTGGATCAGCTACAGGCGGCGTGGTGTTTACGCCTGTTCCGGTCAGGTTTATATAAAGGGTCGGCGTGTCGGGGTCATTGCTGTCAACTCCGATTTTCGCATACATTGTGCCTGTCTTTGTCGGCTCATACCGTGCCTCTATTGTGCAGTTCCCTGAAGGCGCTATTGTCTGACCCGAACAGTTTTCATACTGCATGTTGAACTGGTAAGGGTTTGAACCTGTTAGATATACACTGCCAATCACAAGGTCTGCTGTGCCATTGTTGGATATCGTAAATATTTGACTTGGGGATACATCGCTTACAGCTACTATGCCAAAGTCCTTGCTCGGAGGTGTGGCTGAGATGTCAGGGGCCACCTGATATTCAAAAGCCCCTATATCCGGAGGGGGAATTATTGGGTTCTCTTCAAAGTCCCCTGTTAAGCCTACATCAACACCCCTGTCAATACAGGGGGAATTAGCTGTTAAATGAAAATCATTATTTGCAGCATCCACGAATAACGGGTCTTCCGCAATACTGCCGGCATCCTGCCCTGATGCTGTTTGATAACTTGCAAACTCTGAAAGTGTGTAATCTACACCAAGATAGGTAATCACAACACCGGTGTCCCGGTAATAACAGTTATAATTAAGGATGACATTGGATGTCTCGATTTTCATATTACCAACGAGTATATTGTTCTTCCAGGTGGAACCGGCAGAGGTCGGGCCGATGTAGATGTTAGAGTAATTATTCGCAGTGTTGTTATTGGCTATCACATTGTTATAAAACTCCACAGGGTCAGTCTCCCCTTCAAAAAAAATCCCCTCATATGCATTGCCATAGATCAGGTTATAATAAAATCTATTCTTGTTGGTTGGAACCACTGTGGACTTTGGATGAATCTTTATTAATATGCCCTGTTTCTGCCCGTTTTTAATTATATTCCTTTCAAATGTGAAGCTGCCGCCAACCACCTGTACCACCTCATAATACCTGGAGCCGTCAAAGATATTGTCCCTGACATAGAAATTTGTGACAGTACCGGCGCGTGTAAGAAACAGATTCCTGTTTTTGGTATTCAGAACGCCTCCGGACCAGCCAAGCCCGAGATTGGAAAACGTGTTATTCAGTACATATATATTATTGACCACTGTGCCTGCATTGCGGGAAAAAAATTCATACCCCATATTACAATAACTCACATTGTTGTACCGGTAGGTTATATTCTCCTGGGTGTAACCGGCATCTATATCACTCTGGTTTGTCAGTCCTGCATCAAGGACCTGTGTGATGTTACAGTATTCCACTAAGATATCCCTGGCATTCTGCCAGAACTCTATTCCGTTTCCGTATCTTATCTTGTTAACCGCATCCTGCACCTTTCCGCCGACATAAGATATATCAACATAACTTATCGTGATGTTACTGAGGGTGCCGGACCCGCTCCCACCCCTTATCCCATGGACGTTTGCATATTTAAGCTCCATATCTGAAATTGTTATGTAGTCATGCGTTCCCAGATCAATGCCGAAATCCTTTTTTGGAATTTCAATACTGGTATATACAAGTGCAGGGTTCAGGGTGCTGTACAGGACCACCCTCTGGTTGGCGCTGTCATACCAGAACTCCCTTTCCGCATCAACCTCTGCCTGCGTCCATTCTTTAATCCCCGTAGATGCCTCATTATCAAATATGATATTCCCCACATCTTCAACAAATGACCCGTTTGCAGTCGCCCATTGATTGGAACCTAAATTACTCCAGTCACCTGTGCTGTTTTTTTGAG
>DRDE01000216.1 GCA_011040095.1 Nitrospirota bacterium | reverse complement strand
TAATCATGAGACGGTGTTTATGTTTGATGGAATAGAGGTTGTAAACCACTTCATAGCGAAACTGTTTATCAGGATAATCAACTCCGCACAAATCCGCGAGATAATCCATATGCATATCAGGGTCATCATGAAGAAAACGGCAGATATCCGTTATCCTTTCACGCCTGACACTGACGAAGACCTGGTCGCTGAACTGCGTTACGTCTACGACCTCGGCAATGAATTTCTCTTTAAGCCTGTCGACTATCTCCAAGGGCTCCATCTGAAATATTCCTTTTGAATTTTATCCTGAAGTTTTAATATGCCGTCAATCAATGCTTCCGGTCTCGGGGGGCATCCGGGCACATAAACATCAACAGGCAGAAATGTGTCACACCCCTGTACAACGGAATAAGTATTGAATATCCCTCCCGAGCATGCACAACTGCCCATAGCAAGCACATAACGGGGTTCCGGCATCTGGTCATAAACCCTGCGCACAACAGGCGCCATTTTCTTGGTTACCGTGCCCGAGATAAATATGATATCCGACTGCCTGGGCGAATTACGGGGAACAATTCCAAAACGGTCGAAATCATAATGGCTCGAAACACAGGGCATCATCTCAATTGCACAGCAGGCAAGCCCGAATCCCATCCACCACAGGGAGTTTTTTCTGCCCCAGTTTACAAGTTTATCTATAGAAGCAATAACCGTGTTTGCCTCGGGAATCACCTTTATTCCTTCCTCAACTTCTATTAAGCCTGAATTATTCATGTGCAGTTTCATTATTAAACTGTTTAAATGTTATCTGTTCGTTGTCTGTGTTCCGTGCTTCGTGTTTTTTGTTCCGCCCCTTGTTCATTCCCAGTCAAAGGCCCCTTTCTTCCACACATATACATAGCCGACCACCAGGATAAATATAAACAGCATCATTTCAACAAAACCGAATATCCCGAGTTTATCATATGCAACAGCCCAGGGATATAAAAAAACCGCCTCAACATCAAACACGACAAAAAGCATGGCTATTATATAAAACTTGACGGAAAATTTATATCGCGGTTCACCCACAGGAGGATTCCCGCATTCATATGTAGAGAGCTTCTGTGCATAGGGTTTGCGCGGTCTGACAATAAGACCCGCCACTATAGCTCCCAGGCCGACAAGTATGGCCATTAAAAAAACTATAAGAACCGATAAATAATCTGATGGGATATATGTTCCAGGCATCCCAGATTTTATACACAAAAACAACGGCAACTGTCAATGAATATTAGTCTTGCTTATCATCACTTTTAACTTATTTATCAGGATATGCGAATAACTAAAGGTTAATGTTGCATAAAGCCGGGAACCGGCCGCTTAAAGCCGA
Organism: Nitrospirota bacterium; assembly: GCA_011040095.1. Taxonomy (GTDB): domain Bacteria; phylum Nitrospirota; class Thermodesulfovibrionia; order UBA6902; family UBA6902; genus BMS3ABIN06. Next base: position 6,152 of record DRDE01000216.1, on the reverse strand, counting down.
TAGCCGAACTATTATGATATAAGCAGTTAAAATTCTATTATTTTTTTGTAACTACTCAGGCACAAAGGGTTACAGAAATACAAGAAAAGTTTTTCATCCTTTTTTTCACTTTGTGCCTTTGCCACTATGCGCCTTTGCGCCTGCCTGAACAGTTATATTTTCTTCTTTCAAAAAAAACAAACACGTCTTATAATATCCTGAATATGAAAAACATGTTCAGCCACCCGGAAAAATCCATTGCAGCCAAATTGATTATCGCCATCGGTCTGCTGATGATCGTAGTGAGTTTCGTCTTCTGGTATGCCACTCTTAAAAAACAGGAAAAAGACATTATGACAATCGCCTTAAAGTACGGCATATCTTTTATAGATTTTACAAAGCAGAGTTTCCGCCGCAGCATGCTTGCTTTCGGACCTGAAGAAACACAGAACGTACTGGAAAACCTGGGCACACCTGAAGGCGTTAAAAAAATAAGGATATACAACCACAAGGGAAGAGTTTTCTTTTCTTCTTACAAAGAAAGTATCGGAAAATCCGTTGACAAAAACTCCGTTGCATGCATGGGATGCCATGTTGACCCGGAAAAATCCCCGGCCCTTTTGCAGAATCCCAAAAAATGGTCCGTAAACAAAAACAAGGGGGAATCCACAACTCTTAAACTCATTGATTCCATCCCCAATGAACCTGCCTGCTATACGGCAAGCTGCCATGCGCATCCTAAGGAACTGAAAATCCTCGGCTTTGTTGAAGCCGATCTGTCCCTTGCCCTGCTTGATGAGGCCTTGTTCAAACAGGCGCTCGCTCTCACGGCTTATGTCATTATTTTTGTCCTGGCCGTATCACTGTTTCTCGGCATAATTTTATATAAGATAGTATCCAAACCCGTTAACGAACTTGTTTACGGCATGCAGAAAGTAGCCGGCGGCGATCTTGACTACTCTGTGCCTATAACGTCCGTTGATGAAATGGGCGTACTGGCCAGGACGTTTAATTCCATGAAAAAGGATTTAAAAGCTGCGCGGGACCAGAGAGAGCAATGGACGCAGACCCTTGAGACGGAAATCGCAAAAAAAACGGAAGAGATTCGAAAGACCCATGCCAGCCTGGTGCAGACGGAAAAGCTTGCGTCCCTCGGCAGAATGGCAGCGGGCGTTGCGCATGAAATCAATAACCCCTTGACAGGAGTGGTAACATTTGCGCATTTGTTAAAGAAGAAATTTCAGCCTGACAGCCCCGAAACACAGGACCTTGATATCATCATTGAACAATCCGAAAGATGCTCGAAAATCATAAAAAACCTCCTGACATTTGCCCGTGCCACACCCTCTGAAAAAGGCAATGTAAGCATAAACGATGTATTGAGCCGCACAATATTCATGCTGCGGAACCAGGAGAAATTCCATCATATAAAGTTCAATATCAACCTGGAAGACTCCCGGTTTATTATTGCCGGCGATTCATCCCAGTTCCAGCAGATATTCCTCAACATGTTTATAAATGCCGTGGATGCCATGGGCGGGAGAGGGAACATAACCGTTGCAACACGCTCTATAAAAGAAAACGGCAAACCTTATGTTGAAATCGAATTCACGGATGAAGGGAGCGGGATAGAAAAGAAGTACCTGCCGAAACTGTTTGAACCGTTTTTTACAACAAAACCCGTAGGCAAAGGCACAGGGCTCGGGCTCTCCGTCAGCCACGGCATAGTCAAACATTTCGGCGGATACATTAAAGTAAAAAGTGAAGTTGGCAAAGGAACAAGTTTTTTTGTTAGACTACCTTTGCCGGAGAAACAATCGTGAAAAAAATACTGGTAATAGATGATGAGCCGATTATCAGGACAAGCTGTGAAAGGACCCTTGCCCCGGAGGGTTATGAAGTCAAATCAGCGGACAGCGGGAAAAAGGGCATCGAGTTTCTTGAGAAAGAGCCTTTCAGTCTCGTATTGCTTGACCTGAAAATGCCCGATATGGACGGCATTGAAGTCCTCAACAAAATAAAGGTCACCTGGCCTGAGACAAAGGTGGTGATGATCACCGGATACAGCACGGTTGACACTGCCGTACAGGCATTAAGGTTAGGCGCCTATAATTTTATAGAAAAACCTTTTACTCCCGACACGCTGATTAGCGCGGTAAAGGAAGTTTTTGAAAAATCAAACCAGGATACAGGGGACCCCGGACCGGCTGAATAACAAAACTCTATTTCAATAAATCCCCTTATCCCACCAAGAGGTAAAACACTCCCTGCTATTAATGCAAAACCATAAGGATATCGATAATAAATTGACTCTGAAAGAAATAGCAAAAATCCTTGAAGCGGAAGTAATAGCGGATTCAGGGAATTCGGATATAAACATAAAGAACGCATGCAGCGCTGATATGATGAGCGCTGTGCTGTATTATCATACTCCGAACTCACTGCTTATTACAGGACTTACCCAGCCCCATGTAATACGCACCGCTGAGATTGCGGGCATAAAATCAATCGTGTTCGTCCTGGATAAAAAACCCGATGCCCGGACAATCGAACTGGCCAGGACGAAAAACATCTCTTTGCTCAGCACATCATATTGCATGTACACCGCTTCCGGGAGACTGTACAAGGCCGGCCTGCCCGGGTGCCTGTATAAATAACATCATGGCTCTGGATATAAATGAAACCATAGAAGGCAGTTTCCAGTTAGTCGGGGGGAATTTCGCCAATGCAGGAGAGGCCTCCTCACAATTAAAACATGCCCTTGCCGAACTCGGAGTTGATGAAGGCATAATAAGGCGCGCCGCAATAGCAACGTTTGAAGCGGAGATGAACGTAATAATCTATGCAGCAGCCGGGTGGCTCCGTTATTACATCAGCTCCGACCGTGTAAGAATACGCATAGAGGACATGGGGCCGGGGATCGAAGACATCGAACTGGCCATGCAGGAAGGATACTCCACAGCGCCCGACTGGGTAAGAGAAATGGGCTGGGGAGCCGGCATGGGACTGCCGAACATGAAAAAAAATTCCGATGAATTCAAGATAGATTCCGTTGTGGGGGAAGGAACAACCGTCGAGATGACAATCAACTTTCCATAGCGTCAAACAAGGAGCTGTTTCATGAAACTCGAAAATATCGTTGATGAATTATCACTGGATGTCAAGACCTGCATGGAGGGCCTCGGGAATGAAGTCACGGGCGTTTACGTAAGCGACCTGCTATCCGATGTAATGGCCAACAGCAAAGATGGCAATATCTGGATAACTCTCCAGATACACCTGAATATTGTGGCTGTTGCCGGGTTAAAAAACCTGGCCGGAATTATTATAGTCGGCAGCAGGCAGCTCCAGGAAGAAACATTGAAAAAGGCGGAAGCGGAAAAAGTCACCATCATGACAACTCCTTTGCAGGCGTTTGAGGCGGCAGGCAGGTTGTACCAACTCTTCAAGTAATACTGAAGTCATTCCGGACCCTGGGAAGATTTTGCATGTGGGCAAGGGCACGGGGTTTGGGTTGGGGGGATTTGAAAGAAAATTCGGATCAACCGATTGCAGGGAAATTTTTTAATGCCCATATTCAAATTAATGGATGAACATATTTTCCCGCCGCCTGATCTTGCTGAAGACAACGGACTCCTTGCAGTAGGAGGAGACCTCAGTGAATCCCGTCTTCTGGCCGCCTATTCCATGGGGATATTCCCCTGGTATTCAGAAGGCGACCCTATTCTATGGTGGTCTCCTGATCCACGACTGGTTTTATTCCCAAAAGAGCTGAAGATGTCAAGAAGCCTGCGGCAAACAATAAAAAAGGGTATCTTCACGACTACAATGGATACGGCATTTGAAGAGGTTATCAGTAATTGCGCCTCAGTACGCCGGAAAGATGACGGGGGCACATGGATCACGGATGAAATGGCGGAAGCATACATCCGTCTCCATCATTCAGGTTTTGCTCACTCCGTAGAAGTCCGGGCGGACGGAGAACTTGCCGGCGGGCTTTACGGCGTATCACTCGGTTCTGCGTTTTTCGGGGAATCCATGTTTACAAGAAAAAGCAATGCCTCAAAGGTTGCTTTTGCAGCGCTTGCACAGCAGCTCGTGAAATGGAATTTCTCGTTTATTGATTGTCAAATCACCACCCCTCACCTTTCAGTCCTCGGGGCCCGAGAAATCCCCCGCAGCGCTTTCCTGGAAATCCTGAAGTCGGCTTTGCAACAGCCTGCAAAAAAAGAAAAATGGTTAGTTCACCCCTCGGGGACATTAAAGGAATAGCAAGGGGTTGAATAACGGATTGATTGGATAACTCCCCTCGGGCTCTTGATCCTAAAAACGGCAGTTAGCCGCTGATTTACACAGATTAACGCGGATTTTTCAATGAGTTACAGAAGGTTCATGTTTCACCACTTTGGTGAAACATAAACCAAGCATAAGTTTTTGTTCTATCGGTGTTTATCAGCGTTTATCTGTGGCCAAATGCTTTTTATGTTGATGGAAAACAACAATACAGGTATACTATATCATAAATAACGGCATACCCGAATGGGAGGTGATAAAAGTGTCTAAAGTTACTGCAAAATACCAGATTACAATACCCGTGGAAGTTCGGAAAGAACTCGGTATAACCCCTGGTAATGAAGTGGATATAACGAGAGAGAAAGATAAATATATCCTGATCGTAAACCCGATCAATGAACTTAAGAAAAGGTGGCGTGGAAAATTAAAAAGTGGAATTACAACCGACAAATATATGGATGAGATCAGGGGAAAGGCAGGTTGAAAATCTGTATAGATACTACAATCCTGATCGATATCTTAAAAGATGAATTCAGAAGTCATCAAGAAAAGTTGTATTTTGCATTATCAAAGGGTGAAGACCTTGTTGCTCCATCTGTTGTGTTTGCAGAACTTATGCCGCAATTTAAAGGAAATACTAAATCTCTGCATTCATTTTTAAGGGAACATAAAATCAAAATTGAGCCGCTGGACATCGATTCCGTAATTAATGCAGGGGTCCGCTGGATGAAATATTTAAAAAGAAAATCTATGGTCAAATGTTCGCGGTGCAAACACACATTAAATATCAAGGAACATTTTTTGTCGGATTTTCATATTGGGGGGTTTGCTCTAACAAAGTGTTCTGCAATTCTTACCAGGGATAGAGGACTATATAGAAAATACTTCCCGGAGCTGCAGGGTTATGAAAACTGCCTGAAAGAATCCCCAGCTTGAAAAATAGAAAGATAAACTTGTCAGCTCGCCCGCTTAATGGATGTTTATATTAAATAGAGTCTGTGTATAAACTCAAACAATTGTTGTTTTTCTGTCATTCCGGCTTGTCCGGAATCGTTTCTTTACAAAGGATTCCCGACGCGCTTTGCTTGCGGGAATGACAAATAAGTATACTTTATACACAGACACTAAATAACCCCTTTACTTCTTTGTTCAGTTACATAGTATGCAGCATGTCCCAAAAGCTTCCTACTGTCAAATATCGAGATGTAAGTTCCTAACTTCTCTTAAGTAACCTCTTTATTTTGCCTTTTGTAGTAAAATTAGTTAAAGCACTGTACGGAAAGGAGGTGATTTGAATGTGTCCAACAGGCTTAAAGGAAAAGAAGGTGAAGGATCTCACAGTTGAGGAATTTAAGCATCTTATACAAGAGATTATAGCGGAGGATATTGAAGCCTGGAAAGAGACCTTTGAAATTATGGCCGATAGAAAACTTATGAGACAGATTGCGAATGCTAAGAAAGCACGCATTGAAGGAAAAAAAGCTGATTTTATCCCATGGGAAAAAGTACGACGTAATTTATAGCGTTGAATTTTATAAACAGGCAGCCCGATATTACAATAAACTCCATAGTAAGACACAGGGGGCAGAGAAGAATTAACGTAACCGTTCACAGGCAATAAAAGCACAATGGTAACAGCAAAAAGAAACAAACGTAACCCACAACCTTGCGTTCCGACCCTTGATACTATAAAATAAGATGCATGGAAGTCATAACATATCGTGGTCGATCGGTCACCGGAGAAGACGTTGCCAGTATCAGGAAAATTATAGCGGCACACCCTGAAAAGAGCAGACGATTCATCTCGCAAGAAGTATGCAGGGAGTGGAACTGGCGGCAACCAAACGGCATTCTCAAGGACATGGTTTGCCGTAGCTTGT
>DRDE01000215.1 GCA_011040095.1 Nitrospirota bacterium | reverse complement strand
CCCGCTGGGTCTCAGTATGGAGGATGAAGGTGAGGTTGCAAAAAAATTGCCTATGATAAGCAGCCCTGTCAGCGCAATCACATATTTCGGGGCCTTCTCATAAAATAATATGACGATTATTACCAGAACCGGCAGAATCATGATCATGTTATGTCTTGCGTTATTGCCGATCATAATCAGCCAGAAAAGTATCGGGGCTGCGGCCCAGGAAATAACAAAGGTCAGGATATCAAGCCTTTTTTTGAAAAGGTAAAAGATGAATGAGGCAGCCCCCAGGAAAAAAGTCACTATCCCTGCTCCATAGGCTATGGGTTTTGTCTGCCTGATTAGATATGTAAGATTTGACGGAATTATAAGGGAATAATCGTACCATTCGGACAGGCTTTCTTTTGACATGGTGGCGCCGCTGCCCCGTCCGAGTATTGTGTCCCTGAACAGCAAAAACAGGACGCCTGATATGAAGATAATGAGAAAGGCGGCGGTTATCTTCCCTTTGTCCCTTACCTTCCTCATGAAAAGGAAACCGATATAAATCCCTGCAGCCAGGACATAATCCGACTTGAAAAGAAAAGCGACTGTCAGGGATGCACATGATAGAAACATTAAAAGACACACTGTGCTTTTCTGCTTGTGATCAAGCCCTGAAAGAAAAAGACTGAGTGATACGAGCAAAAAGAAAAAGGCTATGAGGTGAGGAAAACCAATGATATTGGCCTGATAAAAAGAGGGCGCAAAAATAAGCGCAAGAACCGAACAAAAGGCGATAGTGGAATTCCTGAAAAGTTGTCTGATCAGAAAGAAGGCGGGGACAATCGCCAATGTTCCGAATACGGCATTTGTATAATTCATAATTACCGGCAAATATGAGTAATTGTTATTCAGCAGTTTCATGGACCACTTCAGATACAGGATATACAAAGGGCTGACATCGGTAAAATAGAAATTTGCAAATGCCGCATCAGGGCCGTTATTGATTATGTCAATGACACTGACTGCAATTTTTGTCGCATCGATTTCCCCGAATCCTTTTAATACAAAAGGGAAATGGGACATAATGGAAATTGCCAGGAGAAGCGGTAGATAATAGGAGTTGTCTTTAGCGGGTTCATTGGAATGTATCAATATTTTTGCCTCCGGCTTCAATTATAACATAAGTTATTTGAGCAATATATTTAACTGCCTATGGGCAAAATGACAAGGGCGCAAGGGCGCAAGGTTTAAAAAATATAACGGTTAAAAATTGGCAACTATTCAGGTAGGCGCTAAGGCGCTAAGCGGCAAAGGCGCAAAGTGAAAAAAAGAATGAAAAACTTTTCTTGTATTTCTGTAACCCTTTGCGCCTATGCGCCTTTGCCACTTTGCACCTGAGTAGTTACAAAAATTGTATAATAATTATATGCAATACCTTGTTGTAATTCGTGTTGTAAGCGGACTGCTGGGAATAACCTTTGCCCTGTGGTCATTTGTTCAATTCAGGAAACGCCTCATTAAACGCTATGAATTCTTCCTGCTGGCCATCCTGGGGACGGGCCTGTTTACAACAGCGGTTTATCCTGACAGCATAAATATAGTTGCCGGCATGATGGCCATGGATAACAGGCAGTACGGCCGCCTTATTTCTCTCCTTATCCTCTCCAACATGCTGCTGTGGCTTTTAGTCATCAGCCAGAGAACCAAGGACAGTATCAAGTCGATACAGTTCGATCTCCTTGTCCGGCGGATTGCCATGGAACGATTTTTTGAAAAGGATGCAGCGAAGACCATAAAGGAGATAACCGTGATAATTCCCGCCCTGAACGAGGCGGAAAACCTGGACCATTTACTGCCGCGGATGCCTGAAAGTATCATGGGACACCCCCTCGGCGTTCTCGTTATTGACGATGGAAGCGTTGATGACACCGTAGATGTTGTAAAAAAACACGGCTGCTCCGTTGTATCAAATCCTATTAACCGCGGCGGCGGCGCGGCTCTCAGGCTGGGCTACGACATTGCAATGGCTTCGGGAGTGAAATTTATTGTTACCATGGACGCGGATGGGCAGCATATTCCCGGTGAGATAGAACGATTGGTTGCGCCGATCCTGGACGGCGCCATAGATATAGTGATCGGCTCGCGCGTGCTGGGCCGGCGTGAAAAGGACAGTGTCTTCCGCTGGATCGGTATTCATGTTTTTAACGTTATTGTAAATATTCTGGCGGGAACCCGGATTACAGACTGTTCAAACGGGTTCCGGGCCTTTCGGATGGATTCCCTGAAGAAAGTTCTTTTACTCCAGGACCAGTTTCATACAGCCGAGTTAATAATCGATGCCGCCGGAAAAGGGATGCGGATCGGGGAAGCGCCGGTCACTGTCCTCCGCCGTCGCTCGGGTGAAAGCAAAAAGGGGAAAAATCTGTCTTACGGCCTTAATTTTTCCAAAACCATATTAAAGGCGTGGCTTCGCAAGTGATTGCCGTCTTTGATATTTATTCCTTTATCCTGTATACCACGCCGTCCGGACATTCGTGCGCCACTGTAAAGTTATCATCATTTTCTCTTATATTGAAAAGCCCCTCAATATAACCCCCATAATGCTGCTCCCTGGCTTCTCCGAATAAAACAAGCAGTCGCGCTCCAAACTTTAACATACGGCCCGGCAGTATCGATTCCATGTCTTCAGGCACCCGGATATTCTTATTGAATTTCTTGTGTGGCAATTGTATCGTTGAATATCCCCCGAAAAAGCTGAGTTGGTACGGTTTATTAGTCGCCATGATAATATCTTTACCGTAATTTTTTGTCACCCAGTTATAGGTGCAGGAACCCGCGAT
>DRDE01000214.1 GCA_011040095.1 Nitrospirota bacterium | reverse complement strand
TCTCTCTATGCATTTAAGCGCAGGGAGCCCCCCCTCAAGGAACAACTCACAGGAGAACAATATATGGATGGAACCAGTCGTTCCGATATAACACCTGGATTACGTGTTTCAATCGTATTGAAAAAGGACCAGCGGACCGGGAAACTGACGGAAGGAACCGTAAAAGATATTTTAACCAATTCACCTGTACATCTACATGGAATTAAAGTCCGTCTGGAAAGTGGAGAAGTAGGTCGTGTAAAGGAGATATAAAATGAAAAGATTTCTGGTCTTATTTGTCTTGATGTTAACATTAATGCTGATGGTTTCCGTGAACGGCACATATGCCGGGTCGCAAAAGTCAGCCGGTTTGCAAGGTATGTCTTCTCTGTCCGGCAAGGTTGTGGAAATGATGAATAGTGGTGGTTACACATATGTCAACATCGAGAAAGACGGTAAGAAAACATGGGTGGCTGTTCCCCGGATGAAGGTAGTGGTGGGGCAGGATATATCTTTTCAGCCCGGAATGGCCATGAGCAATTTCACGAGCAAAACGCTTGAGCGGACCTTTGAAACCATAGTCTTTTCAAGCGGGGCCATAGGGCAGCACGCAACAAAATCCATCAGCGGGCCTGTTGACAACAAACAGGCGGAAGTTTCCATGAATATGGCGATTAATGTTGAAAAAGCCTCCGGCCCAGATGCATACACGGTAGCCGGGCTTTACGAGAAAAGTGCAGAGCTTGACAGGAAAAACGTTGTTATCAGGGGCCGGGTTGTTAAGTTTTCAGCCAATATCATGGGCAAGAACTGGATACACATTCAGGACGGAAGCGGAAATCCTTCAAAGGGCACCAATGATATCCCGGTTACATCACAGGATATTCTTTCAGTGGGGGACATTGTAACAGTTAAAGGGACACTGTATAAGGACAAGGACTTCGGCAGTGGTTACAAATATGCCGTGATCGTGGAACAGGCAACTATCAAAAAATAATAATGTCAATAATAAAGATAACGTCGCATTAAATCAGTCCGTTGGTCCCATACTGGATTTTACGCTCATTTTGACATATAATTCCCGGGGAATCATTTGCTGTAAATAACTCATGATAAAAGGAGAAAGACATGGCCTCAAGTGTTGAAGATATAACCATGAATTACGAAGAAGATAATATCCTCATTGTAAAGGAGATTGATAAAATCATCCTTTCCAAAGGGGCATGGGCAACGATTATTTTCAGATACCAACAGTGGGACCGCAAGAATGAAAAATACGGTGAAGAGCGCTACTCCATTCGCAGGTATCAGAAAAGGAACGATGTTTACAGCCAGAAATCAAAATTCAACATATCGAGCAAAGATCAGGCAAAAAAGATTATTGACGCCCTGCAGAAGTGGACAGAGGGGACAGAGGAATGACAGGGCGGGAGTTGATTGTTTATTTAAAGCTGACCGCCGAGTTATTACGACTCAACCCGCATATTATGACCTCCCCCTGCGCTTGAAAACTTTTACCGCCTCTCCTGCAGTGCATATTGTCCTGTGGGGCAAAATGTCCTGATAACCCCTTCTAAAATCTATCCGCTGTTTATGACCTTGGAGGAGGAACCTTCGATATATCGATACTTGAGATAGGAGAAGGAGTCACTGAGGTAAAATCAACAAACGGCAACACCTTTCTGGGCGGGGATGACTTTGACCTCAGGATTATGGAGTGGATAATCGGGGAATTTAAAAAGGAACAGGGCATTGACCTTAAACAGGATAAAATGGCCCTCCAGAGGCTGAAGGAAACCGCTGAAAAGGCAAAGATAGAATTGTCTGCGTCCCAGGAAACAGAGATCAATCTTCCGTTTATAACCGCTGATGCATCCGGCCCCTCACCAAATATCGCTTTGATATCTCCTGAAAAGGCTTCCTGTGTATGAGTTCTCAGGAGAAAATCATACATAAAATTTATCGAGAACTCCGAGTGTGATCTTTCGAGAAGAGGACGTAATGTAGGTATCTCCACTGCCTGTTTCCATCCTTTAGGATCAATAAAGAAAAACGTGAAATCTTTGTCCCCGCACCAGTGGAGAATATCGCTCCGCAAATTAATGAACTCACCTTTTAAAGCATGTGTTTCAATGCCATGAAATGATTGTTCATTTAAAAATGGTTCAAGTTTGTCATACGCTCGCCTGTCTTTTTCAATATATAAAGCGCGGAATCTCACTTCTTTATGTAATTTTTGCAGGCCATCGAGGCACTTCTTCATTATTTCGAGTGAAATGGATATTGATGTATCCTTTAACTTGTTACTGTCCTCCTGCCATCATAAGAATCCCCTTTAAATTGTTGCAAATATAATAACCTTGGCATTCCTTATTTTCAAGGGGAAAGTCATGTAACTTCCAGATTGAATGTACAGGAATCGGGGTCTTGCTTCTTGAAAAAAAGCCAGAGGGGTTGCCCTTGAAATTGTCCACAAGAAAAACTTCTTAGTTTTTAAACTTTGTGCCTGAGTAGTTATATTCAACATCCCACCTTGTGAAGCTTCATAATATTTGTTTTTCCACCCAATGCAAAAGGTGATGAGGCGATAATAACTATTGAGTCTCCTTTCCGGGCAATGCGCCTTTGGAGCAGGACACGCTCCGACTCTGATATCATCTCATCTGTGTTGCCGGGGAACTTCATCACATACGGCCTGATCCCCCAGAAGAGATTCATCCTTCTTCGAACTTCTTCGCTCACGGTAAAACCCGTGATCGGAACTCCGGGTCTGGATTTTGATACAAGAAGAGCGGTAAATCCGCTCCGGCTGAAGGCAACGATTGTCTTTGCCTTTATATCCATGGCAGATGAACAGGCAGACTCTGCAAGGGCATGGGCAAAATCTTTTTTGACAACATCAGCAGCATAGCCCCGGGGCTTTCGCATTTCCGTAACTTTGACGATCCTGTTCATCATCTTTAATGACTCAACCGGATATTTGCCGATTGATGTTTCTGCGGAGAGCATGAGGGCGTCTGTTCCATCAAGCACTGCATTGGCTACGTCCGCGGCTTCCGCCCGTGTGGGGGTCATATGCCCTGTCATGGATTCAAGCATCTGGGTAGCGGTTATTACAGGCTTCATCACGGCATTGCATTTTTCAATGAGGTCTTTCTGGATTAACGGGACATTTTCCGGGGGCAGCTCCACACCAAGATCGCCTCTTGCAACCATGAGGCCGTCCGAGGCTTGAATTATTTCATCTATATTTTCGAGCGCCTGCCGGTTTTCTATTTTGGCGATTACGGGTATATCCGCATTATGCTTTTTAAGCCAGTTTTTGACCTTCAGGATGTCCTGTTTTGAACGGACAAAAGACATTGCCACATAATCAATCCCCATCTTTATGCCGAACTCAAGGTCTTCCCGGTCTTTTTTTGTAAAGACAGCGCCTGTTATTTTTGTCCCCGGAAGATTAACACCCTTCCTGCTTTTCAGCGCGCCGCCTTCCATGACTTTTGCAATTAATCCGGATTTTTTTTTGCCGATTACTTTTAACTGAAGGAGCCCGTCATCAAACAGGATTTTATCCCCGGTTTTCACATCCTTTAAGAGATGCCGGTATGATATGGAAATCCGTTCACTGCTTCCTTCAATCTGTTTTGTGGTGAGGATAACGGTCGAGTTTTTTTTAAGGATAATCGAACCGTCCTTAACAGCGCCCACCCGTATTTTCAGCCCTTTTAAATCCAGCAACACTGCAACAGGTGAATCATATTTCCGGGCGGCTTTTCTTATATGCCCCACAGCCTTCTGGTGCCCTTCGTGATCTCCATGCGAAAAATTAAGCCTCGCAACGTCCATCCCGGCCCGGATCATCTTTTCAATGACATTTTTCGAACTGCTCGCCGGACCTATTGTGCAGACAATCTTAACCTTTCGCTCAGCGCTGTCGCTCTTCATAATCACTCCAGTATGCCGCTTTCCCCTTTTTGCAGGCAGTGTGTCTCTCCCAGTTTTCGCCTCTCTGCTTATAATCAGATCGGTAATGGGCCCCGACACTGCCCTTTCTCAAAAGCGCCGAATCAGTAATCAGGCGCGCTGCAGTAAGCATGTTTTTCAGTTCAGCATCTCTCCTGTTCAGAAAAGATGCTCCCATTATGAAATCCCGCCTCTTAAGCCATTTCATCGCTGCGGCAAGAGACTTCTCGCACCTGATGATGCCGACCTTGTTCCACATTACCTGTCTTAATGATCTCCTGATCTTTTCAGCGTCAAACGGGGCTGAAGGTTCTGTTTCCCTGTCCGTGGCCTGTTTACGCCGGGCCTCTGCGACAGCGCTGTCAATATTCCCTTCATTTACATAACATACTGCTTTTTTCCCCGCTCTTGCTCCGAATACCAGTCCTTCAAGCAGGCTGTTGGAGGCAAGGCGGTTTGCGCCGTGCACCCCTGTGCACGCGACTTCTCCGGCAGCAAAAAGCCCCTTGATGCTTGTCTCGCCGTCAAGATTCGTACTGACTCCTCCCATAATATAGTGGGCAGCCGGGCATACGGGAATCATGTCTTCGGTTATATCAATATCATATTGAAGACATGTGGTATAAATACGGGGGAAGCGGTGTTTTACAAAATCTTTATCAAGATGGGTAAGATCCAGAAACACATGTTTTGCCCCTGTCTTGACCATTTCCGAAACAATTGCCCTTGTCACCGTATCCCTGGATGCAAGCTCCAGCATTTCGTGATATTCAGACATAAACCTTTTTCCATTGATGTTTTTAAGGACAGCGCCCTCGCCTCTCATTGCCTCACTCAGCAGAAACTGCGGCGCACCCGGGAAATAAAGCGTTGTGGGATGAAACTGTATAAATTCCATATCCGCAATCAATGCCCCTGCCCTGTAAGCAATTGCTATTCCGTCACCTGTTGAGATCAGGGGGTTTGTTGTCTTTGAAAAAACCTGTCCTGCACCCCCGGTTGCGAGTATCACGGCCCGGGCAAAAACATTAATGATTGAATCGCCCCTGAGTACAGTGGCGCCGACACACCTGTTGTCTTCCACAATTAAATCCAGCGTGAATGCAAAATCATATCTTGAAATGGAAGAAAAGGTCCGTGCCTTGTTGATGAGGGTCCTGTCGATTTCTTTGCCTGTTGAGTCTCCGTTTGAGTGGAGTATCCTTTTCCTTGTATGTGCAGCCTCAATCGTAAATGAGAGTTTGCTGCCTTCCCTGTCAAACTCGGCCCCCCATGAGATGAGTTCAAGAATATAGCCCGGGCCTTCTTCAACCATGACTCTGACTGCATCTTCTTTGCACAGGCCGTCGCCCGCCTTGATGGTATCGTCATAATGAATACAGACCTCATCCTCATCGCCCAGGGCAACGGCAATCCCTCCCTGGGCGTATCCTGTGCTGCTTTCGGTAATTTTGTCTTTGGTGAGAACGAGCACGCTGCCTTTTGACGCAAGCTCTATTGCGGCCCTTAACCCTGCAACGCCGCCGCCGATTACAAGAAAGTCCACAGTTTCCGCTGAAGGGTTCATGATGTAAAAATATTAAAGCATTCAGGCGGGTAAGTCAATTTACCGGCCATGGAACTGTTTTGATTTGCAGGACACAATAAGGATGAATTTGTTAATATAAAGGTTGTCTGCCGAAGGTCAAAGTGACTAAAGGCGCAAGGTTAAAAAAACGCAACTATATATGAAACTCCACCACCATACAGCTTTTTCCGTAATAATCTCCGGCATGCTTTATATGACATTCAAGTCATGGGGATTGGCGATAGCGTGTCTCATTTCCGGGATATTTATTGATCTGGATCACCTGATCGACTATGTGCGCGAGACCGGACGGCCGTTTAAAATAAAAGGGTTCTTTGAATTTTGCGAGAAATGCCAGTTCAGGCGGATATTACTCATATGGCATGGATGGGAATGGCTGGTTCTGCTGGGTATATCCGCATGGCTGACTGACTGGAATCCCTGGATAACCGGAGTCCTTATCGGGTTCGGCCACCATATTGTTCTTGACACACTTTATAATACATCAAATGTTCTGAGCTATTCATTAATATGGAGGTGGAGAAAAAACTTTGAATTCGACGCAGTATTCCCCAAGATGAAACGCATTAAATATAAATATATAAATTTCTCCTCTGATGAGCATAAGATATAAACAGGAGGAACAATGATTAAAGAGGCCATAAAATTATCCGTAGAGGGAAACAATCTTTCCGAACAGCAGATGATCGGTGCTATGAGGGACATTATGGAAGGTAATGCAACGAATGCCCAGATTGCGTCATTCCTGACAGCGCTGAGAATGAAGGGAGAAACCGTTGAAGAAATAACAGGGGCTGCAAAAGTAATGAGAGAAAAAGTGACGGGCATAAAGGCCCCGGAATATACTGTCGACACATGCGGCACAGGCGGAGACATGTCTCACACATTCAATATATCAACCACCTCCGCCTTTGTTGTGGCAGGCTGTGGTGTGCCGGTTGCAAAGCACGGCAACCGTTCGGTCTCAAGCAGCTGCGGAAGCGCCGATGTGCTGGAGGCGCTCGGGATAAAAATAGACCTCGAACCAGGGAAGGTTGAAAAATGCCTTGAGGAAACGGGATTCGGTTTCATGTTTGCGCCCTTGTTTCATCCGGCAATGAAATACGCAATAGGGCCGAGGAAAGAAATAGGGATCAGGACAATATTCAACATACTCGGCCCTCTCACAAATCCTGCACGCGCTCAAAGACAGGTGCTCGGGGTGTTCAGCGACAAACTGACGGAGCCGCTTGCAGAAGTGCTCGGAAATCTCGGGGTCAAACATGCATTTGTTGTGCATGGACAGGACGGTCTTGATGAGATAACCAGCACGGATAAGACAAAAGTCTCTGAATTAAAAGAGGGTAAAGTAGATACTTACTTTATATCACCTGATAATTTTAATTTTGAAAAGGCCGGAAAGGACGACCTTGTCGGTGGAAATGCCGATGAGAATGCGAAGATAACGATTGAGATTCTTGATGGTAAAAAAGGCCCAAAAAGAGACATTGTCCTCATGAATGCCGCTGCAGCCCTGATAACAGGAGACAAGGCAAAAGATTTTAACGAAGCGGTTGAGCAGGCATCGCAGTCAATAGATTCAGGCGCAGCCCGCAGGAAACTGGAGCAGGTAAAGGAGGTCAGTAATAAGTTGTAAAACCGCTTGCCTGATTATCCTCGGATTCCGGCTTACCAATAAAAAATTGTGTCACCATTCTAATGTAATAAAAATCCATGACCATGGAACTTGTTGACATTCTTTCCGGATATGATAGAATTTGCTGAATGAATCGAATAATAATAATCTCAGGGAAAAAGGTAAAAAACTCTTTGAATCCAAATGCAGCTTCTGCCATGACGCCCATAGCACGAAATCCATTATGGGGCCTGGACTGAAAGCCGTGCTCAAAAACCCAAATCTTCCTGTCAGCAAACGGCCTTCAACACCGGAAAATATCAGGCGGCAATTAAGAGAGCCATTCAGCAAAATGCCGTCGTTTGATTATCTGTCTGAAGAAGAAGTAAAGGATATAATTGCTTTTTTGAATACGCTTTAAGAAAGTGACGGATAAGAGGAGGTAACAATTGAAATACATAATAATCGGCAATGGAGTTGCAGGCACTGCAGCAGCCCTGAACATAAGGAAAACGGGTGTATCAGGCGATATAACAATCCTGACGGATGAATCCTATCCCTTTTACAGCAGGATAAGACTCATCGAATATCTTGCTGATGAGATTGATGAAAAGAAACTCACCATTTATAAGGACATCTGGTACGAACAGAACAGGATCAGGCTCCTTCTTAAAAGTCCGGTTGACTCCATTGACAGGGATGCAAAAGAGGTTGTCATTGCATCCGGACAGAGGCTGAAGTACGACAGGCTTCTCCTTGCGACAGGCGGCATCTCTTTTGTTCCTCCTATCCCCGGTTTTGATAAAAAAGGTGTGTTTACATTAAGAACACTGAAAGATGCCATAGACATCAAAGAGTATGCAAAAAACGCGCGGAAAGTCCTGCTGATCGGGGGAGGGGTGCTTGGTCTTGAGGCAGGAAACAGTCTGAGAAAATCAGGGCATCCTGTAAGTGTTGTCGAGTTTTCCACCAGGCTGCTCCCAAGACAGATGGACCCGGAAGGCGCAGAGATTCTCAAGGCACAGATGGAAGATATGGGCTTTACTTTTTACCTCGATTCAAAATCAAAAGAGATTGCGGGCATGGACAAGGTTGAAGCGCTCCTGCTTGAAGACGGAAGAGAGATTAAATGCGACATGATAATCATATCGGCAGGCATAAGGCCGAATGCCCGTATCGCTGAAAAACTCGGACTGAAATTGAATAAGGGCCTGCCTGTCAATGACAGGATGGAGACTGAAATTTCCGGCATATATGCAGCAGGAGATTTAATAGAACACAGGGGATTCTTTTACGGCATATGGCCTGCCTCGGCAAAACAGGGAGAGGTTGCGGGTATAAATATGGCTGGTGGAGATACAGTCTATAACGGCACAATACCATCAAATGTTTTAAAGATTGCCGGAGTTGACCTGGCGGCTGCCGGTGATATTGACGCTGAGGGCAGGTTTGAGTCAATTGTAAAAAGAGATAAAGAAAAATATATTTACAAAAAGCTGGTTATTAACGGAAACAGGATCATAGGCTGTATCTTTTACGGTGATCCGGAGGGCGGGAAAAAAGCAATAAAGGCCATTGATAAAAAACGGGATATCGGCAATATTGAAAGTCAGCTCAGGCAGTGGAACCTGGAGGCGTTATAGTCAGCATTGAAGACTGGCAACGCACAGGCGTTGCTTCTATTTTTTATCTACTGTGAAATAAGGGCGAATATTTTTAAGTTTTTTTGTGCCAATCCCTTAGAGCAAAAGGTTCAGAAAGCCAGAGGGGCCTGAAATTGTCCACAAAAAACTGTTCAAAGCGCCTTTGTGCCTGCCTGAATAGTTGCGTTGAATTTACAAATAGCATAAAATCCGGTGTCCTTACAGCATGCTTGCCACCAAACGTCTTCAAATCCCCCCTTGCCCCCCCCCCTTCTGAAGTGGGGATTAACACCTTTTAATACGACTTTACCCACACTCTTACATGGTCTTGTGATGGGTGTTTTACACAGGGAGATACAATGGAGGAAGCGACTGAGAATGCCAAAGAAGCCGGTTTAATCTCCTTTTCATTTCCGATAACTAATTGACACTTATGCAAAATTTTTCGTCAGTTATTTCTTTTTCTTTGGTTTTGGATCAACATCAATAATGCGTACCACACTGTAGGGGATAATGTGAGGAGTTTGCTATAATAATCAGAGGAGGTGAGAAACATGAAGGTTATTGATTTAATTCCGGAAAAGGAAATAAGAGAAGCAGTATTGAGTGATTATGAAAGAAGGCTTGTTTTATATAAACTGACAGATGAAAGATTAAAGAAAAAATATGGAATTAGTTTTAAAGAATTTGAAGATAAGAATATTGTTAAGGGGAAAGATTATTCATGGGAAGTGGAGCAGGATGCAATGAATTGGGAACATGCTGTGGAGGGCATAAAATATCTTGAAGAAAAGATCAAAAAACTCCGAGAAATGAGCAGTGAATCTTAAAGATATTTCACAAGCAATAGATCAAATTGCAAAAAAGTATGAATTAAAGCTTTTATATTCAGACCATACCGACACCACCCTGATTGCAAGAGTTGGATTTTCCATTGAGTTATTTATACAGATTTACGCAAATGAAAAGAAGGATGAACTTAATATGTCTCTTGTTGTTACAGGAGAAAGGGTTTATGGAATAGATAAGGAAGGTGGTTTTTATCATGAGCATCCATTTGAAAATCCTTCCCTGCATATTGATACAGGGCAAATTGAGCTTGAAGACTTTGTAATAAAAAGCCTGGAGATTCTTGAAAAGATTGATCTCTTTTAACCTCAATTCTGTAATACACCAAAGCAGTCGGGACTATTCGGAAAGTTTATAAATATGCCCGGTCATGTTGTTTACGATGGCAATCGATTTTTAGTGAAGATTCGCAAGCGCGCTCATACGCCGGTATTGAAAAGTGTCGGCAAATTAACAGGGCCGATTCTTGTTCCCTGGATAGATGGAAAAACTGTTGAGATCATGTGGACCGCCTGATTTTGCTCTCCTAATTGACGCTTATAAGGGGTGTGAAAATCGGTGTTAAATGGTTAAAAGAAAAAGTTGGATAATTTTTATGGCTCTTCCGGGTTTATGATGGGATTTTTCATTGACACTATCAAAGGTTCCACCAACTGAAGAAGCTGCTTCCGTATTGGGTTTGCTTGTTTTTTCTCCTTAAAAG
This sequence comes from Nitrospirota bacterium, assembly GCA_011040095.1. Classification (GTDB taxonomy): domain Bacteria; phylum Nitrospirota; class Thermodesulfovibrionia; order UBA6902; family UBA6902; genus BMS3ABIN06. The sequence goes on along the minus strand of DRDE01000214.1, from coordinate 220 downwards.
AACTCTTTTAAAGGGGTTTATTGAGCCTCATATGAATTTCACATAGTTTTTGTACATAAAGTTCTTTCGCTGTCGTCACCAATTATTCTTTCCCGTGCTGATGCCGACGCTGGGTGAACAGAACAAATGCCTGTTGGTTCTCTTGAGCATGGATGTGCAGGGGCCAACTTACTGGAAACATTAAATATTTTCATGACCCTTTACCATAATTGCCTATATG
>DRDE01000213.1 GCA_011040095.1 Nitrospirota bacterium | reverse complement strand
TAGAACTGGAAAGTCGATTTGATGAGATATTTCAAGAAGAAACATGTTTTGTTACATTAAATCTTGCTTTGAAGCGGTTATACAATAATAAATCGGAACTCCTCCTGGTCTTGGACCGGCCGGAAATCCCGCTGCATAATAACGGAAGTGAGACAGATATACGAGAATACGTCAAACGGCGAAAAATAAGTGGGAGTACACGAAGTAGTCCTGGTCGAAAATGCAGGGATACTTTCACAAGCTTAAAGAAAACTTGTCGAAAATTGAAGGTCTCTTTTTGGAAATTTCTCAATGATCGAGTAGGGGGCATAAATTCAATACCTCAACTTGAATATTTGATGAGAGAGAAGTCCCTTTCCTCAACTTATTGAGAAGTTACAAATTTTCTACCAAACAATAGAGCTTCGAGGATAGGATATAATCGTGAATAATATTAGTTTTATGCCAACTAATGGGATGTCTATATGAGAATAAAAGTTAACAGTTGGGATTTGAAGTTATATTGGGATGATATCTTCTTTGCTTTCTATAATAGTGGGTTCAGATTAAGATATTTTATCAAGGGAGGGAGAAAAGGACATGGTTTATTGAAAAATATCGAGCTAAAAGATAGGCATAAGGGGAAAAGAGTGTTTGTTGTCGGTAATGGGCCATCTATAAAAGGTCAGAATTTAAAGCTTTTACAAAATGAAGTTACATTTTTTGTAAACCGCGCATTTCTTCATAAAGACTATGAATTAATAAAGCCGACATATCATATATTCATTGACCCCAAGATGGCCACTGGCGAGTGGCCACTAACATTTCTTGATGATGCCGCGGCAAAGAATCCTGACGTAACATTCCTTTTGAATGGTGATTGGTATAACCTGCCTCAATTTCAAGAGTACAAAAAGGAGTATAAGATATATTGGCTTTGTCAGAAATTATATATTCAACCGTATTTTAGAGGGAAGATTGATTTGACAACTATAGGTGTAGGGGCCGCTGTTGTGGAGCAAGGGCTTTTGGCAGCGATCTATATGGGAGTGAGCGATATGTTTTTTTTAGGAGTTGACGGTAATGGATTGTGTTACGAGCTGACTCAAAGAGATTCTCATTTCTATGGGACTAATCCTGAAAATAAAACCAAGAACTTCAGTTCTTTATATAAAGATTTATCAATGATGTCCAATTCATTGCGGAGATGGGACATGATTGGTAAATATTGTTCGTGTATAGGAGTTAATTTAGTGAATTTAACTGATGGCGGAATTATGGATTTTACTCGAAGAATGAAGTATCAGGATGTTGTCAAACAGTCTAATTCCCATCGTTGACGGGAACAGACAAATGCCATTCTTAATCCAGCGAACAAAACACTGACATGGACTGACGGGAAAGGAACTAAATTGAAATGACATGGAAAATATTAGATTGTACGATTAGAGACGGTGGTTATTATACAGATTGGGACTTTGACCAAAAGCTGGTAAAAAAATATTTCAATGAGATTGAAACATTGCCGGTAAATATTATCGAAGTGGGCTATCGAAGCCATGTTAAAGATAAATACTTTGGTGAGTATTACTATCTGCCTACTAGTACAATTAACAAATTGCATGAATGGGGCAATGGTAAAATCTCCCTTGCTTTAATGCTTAATGCCAAGGAATTCTGCGTTGACGATGTCGTATCAATTCTTGATGGTTGTCAAGGCATTATTGAACTGATACGGTTTGCCATCGCTCCTGACAATATTTCATCCGGAATTAACTTAGCCGGAGAGGTGAAGCGGGCTGGTTTCAATGTCACTTTGAACATAATGTATCTTCATGAAATCATCAAAGACACATCTTTGTTTGAGAGTATATGCGGTGAACTCGAAAGTGCAGCAGACAAAATTGATTACGTATATTTTGTAGATTCTTACGGATCATGCATGCCGGAAGAGATCCATAAGTTTTTTTTACTTTCCAGACAAAGAATATCTCAAAAGATAGGTTTTCATGGCCATGACAATATAGGGTTAGCATTTGCTAACACACTGAGTGCGATTAATGCAGGAGTTGACATTGTTGATAGCACGATATTAGGTATGGGACGCGGCGCCGGAAATGCAAGGACCGAACTGCTCGCCGCTTACTTTGCTAAACAACAGGGCAGCGCAATAGACCTTTCTGCAATCTCGGAATTGGTTGAAGAATTTATTCTTCTTCAGAAGAAATACGAATGGGGCAGCAGCATACCATATATAGTATCAGGATTCGAGCAGCTCCCCCAAAAAGAGGTTATGGAGTTGACAAGCAAACGCAGATATTCAACCGGATCTATCGTCAAGATGCTGCAGGGGAATTTGTCTAATGGGGATACAGTTCCTCATTACCCAAATCTAAATGACTCGAAATTGAAAAAACAGGAAGACCACATAAAAACGGCCATCATTATCGGCGGGGGGGGGACAGCGATACGACACAATGAAGCGGTGATTGAATATTCAACAAGAGGAAACACGCTTATCATACACTCAAGCCTCAAGAATGTTGAGAGCTATAAAGACTATGATGGCCTACAGGTTGCCTGCCTAGTTGGAGAGGAGGCGAACAAAATGAGCAATGTGGGAAAAGAAATTGATAAAATACATACCTTTATAGTATCGTCTTCACCACGTATCGAACAGCAGCTACCGGAGTCATGGAATGATAGGACTTTTACAGTTAATCCTCTGTGGACTGACAGCAATAAAAAAGGGAATACCAACGAGTCTCCGCTAAACCTGTCTTTAAGCATAGCCCGCGAAATGAAGGTTGATAAGGTGTTACTAGTCGGTTTTGACGGCTATCCGGCCGGAAAAGTTGAAACTAAAGTGCTGGCAGAAGAGGTGCAACAAACGATAGACCAATTTTTGAATGATTATCCGGAAATCACACTTCATAGCATTACACCGACCCTGTACAAAGTCCCGCAATCATCTGTTTATGCTTGCCTCAGTGACAACAATTAATGAACCTCGCCTACGAAAAGAAAGAATATTCCGCTGTAGTTTTCGATTGTGACGGTGTGATATTTGACTCAAATGGACTTAAGACAAAAGCCTTCCGTGAAGTTTTGTCATCTTATCCAAGTGACGTAGTTGATAAATTTATTCAATATCATCAGGTTTATGGTGGCATTTCCCGCTACGTTAAATTCAGAGTTTTTCAGACTGATTTTTTACATACTGAGATCAATGAATCGCTCATTGAAGAGCAGATTGGAAATTTTGGGCAGGTCTGCCGAAGGCTATACAAAAGCGCTGAGTTTACACCAGGTTGCCTGGATACATTGGAGTATTTAGCCCGGAAATATTCGTTATACGTTGCCTCAGGTGGGGCAGAGGATGAACTCAGGGAAGTTTTTCACGATAAAGGGGTAGCAAATTATTTCAAATTAATTCTTGGAGCTCCAAAGAAAAAAAATGAATGCGTGCGAGAAATTGTGAAATTGGAAAAATCAAAACATATAGTTTTTGTCGGTGACGCGAAAGCGGACATGGTTGCCGCGCACCAGGAAGGGTTGTCATTCGTTTTTATGTCACAATTCTCGGATGCAAAAGATGAAATGTTACTCGAGACTCAACAGCAGGGTATTCCCGTAATTAATACTTTGAGTGAATTGAAAAGGTTGCTCTAAGTGAAAGATAAAGTAATAGCATTTCTTCCTTGCCGCAAGGGGAGTGAGCGTGTCAAAGAGAAAAACACCAGATCATTTGCCGGAATTGAAGGCGGACTTACAAAAATTAAACTTGACCAGTTAATAGCCTGTCCTGAAATTGATGAAATCACTGTTTCAACAGATGATCCAGTAGTTATGTCTCTTGCTGAGATAGCAGCCCAAAAAACTGACAAGCCTGTCCATATCAAAGAACGGCCTTCACATCTTGCCGAGTCAAGCACATCTACGGATACTTTAATAAGGCATATTCCGGAGATAATAAGTCAAGGGATCGTGCTCTGGACACATGTGACAGCGCCTTTTGTTGATAATGAGACATACAGTCATGCCATAAGAAGATTTTGGGAAACTACAAAACAGAATGAACATGATTCACTGATGGCTGTAAATGAGGTGCAGACATTCCTCTGGAACGCAAACGGCCCGGTAAATTATGACAGGAACAAAGAAAAATGGCCTCGTACACAGACCCTGCCCAAATGGTATGAAGTGAACAGCGCATTTTTTATTGCTACTATCGAGTCATATATAATGGAATCAGACCGAATTGGGATTAATCCTTACATGTATGAATTGGGTTTTCCCGAATCTGTAGACATTGATACAGAAGAGCAATTTTATTTTGCTGAGTGGACTTGGCGCTTTAGGAATGAAAAATAGACGTTGGCACCTTCTGCAAAATCCGACAGGTTTTATTCATGACATTACTGCATTTAATAGAGTTTTTAAGAGGGTGATTTTAAACTCCAACATGCAAGTACTATAAAAATGCGAATACTCTATGTCGGTGCACTAAATCGTTCCTCGAATAGCCATATGATAATGCAGGCAATGCGCGAATTAGGACATGAGGTAACCGCAATAAGCATTAATATCAGTGATGAAGAGGGAGATCAGGTGGCGCAGACGAGCTTTTTCTGCAAGGTCCGTTGGAAAATCGGACTCCCCTCTGATTTAGCAGGAGTAAACCTGGCAGTGTTAAAGGCCGTGAATCAACAAAAATACGACATGCTATGGGTAGCAAAGGCTCAAATGTTACGACCGAATACTCTGTTGCAGGCAAAACAATTGCAGCCGTCATTAAAACTTGTCTTGTATTTAAGCGACGATTTGATGGCTCGGCATCATCAGTCCTATTATTTGATGAAGTCCATAAACAAATATGATATTATTTTTACGGCAAACTGCTTCAACAGTCAGCCGAATGAATTACCGCGCTTGGGAGCGAAGATGGTTGTTACAATCGATTTTTCATATGATCGCAATAACCATCACCCAGTTAAGCCTACTGTACAGGAGAAACAACAATTCGGTGCAACGGTTGGCTTTATCGGCACTTTTGAGCGGGACCGTGCCAAACATTTACTATATCTTGCCAAGAAAGGTATTCCGGTCCGGGTTTGGGGCACCAGTTGGCCGAGCAGCTGGAAGACACGCAATCCTAATCTGAAAATCGAGGGACGTGGATTGCCGGTCGAGGATTATGTACGGGCCCTGTGCTCCACCGAAATTAATCTCGGCTTCCTGCGCAAGGCTAACCGGGACCGACATACCTGCCGCAGTATGGAAATACCAGCTTGTGGCGCATTTATGCTGGCAGAACGCACTGACGATCATCAGCGCTTGTTTGTTGAAGGTAAGGAAGCGGCATTTTTTGACACCCGTGATGAATTGGAGTCAAAAGTCCGATATTATCTGGCCCACCCTGAAGAATGTCGACAAATCGGCGCTGCTGGGCGAAAACGGTGTCTTAACTCCGGTTATAGTTTTCACGACAGGCTGCCGGTAATGCTGGCAAGTGCTATGGGGGGGGGATGAAGATATCAATTTCATTCCACAACCGTTTCTGGTCTTTTAACTTGGCTCGGGAAATGTTTCGTCATGGTGTTCTGTCGCAGTTTATCACCAGTTACCCTAAATTTGCTGTGGCCCGGTATGGCATACCCCGTAATATAACTGTCAGTTTACCAAGCAATGAGGTGTTGCGTCGTGCCTGGCAGTATCTTCCTGTCAGTCTCAAACCTGGATGGAACTTACAATTTTTTTTAAATGAACGCTTTGATCGTCTTGCCGCGGCTCGGCTCCGTCCCGGGGCCGATATATTCGACGGATTATCGAGTTGTTCGCTTCAAACTCTTCGACGGGCAAAAACCTTTGGCATGATTGGAATCATCGAGCGAGGCAGCAGCCACATACTGCACCAGCAGCAGATAATAAATGAAGAGGATGAAAAGTTGGGAATGAAGACTAACCAGACGCATCCGATGATTATTGAGAAAGAGTTGAATGAATATAGTGAGGCAGACTATATTTATGTTCCCAGCAATTTTGTGAAAAAGACCTTTCTTGCCCAAGGTGTTCCGGAAGATAAGCTCATACATGTGCCGTTTGGTGTTGACCTTGAGGAGTTCTATCCAGTGCAACGAAAGAATAACACTTTCAGGGTCATCCATTGCGGTGCTCTCTCTCTGCGCAAGGGTGTACACTATTTATTGCAGGCTTTTGCGGAACTACGGCTGCCAAATTCAGAATTATGGCTGGTGGGTGGAGTTAAAGATGAAATTGTCCCTTTTCTAAAACGTTACAAGGCGGACAATGTTATTGTTCACGGATCAAAGCCCCAGGCTGAACTCCGAAAGTATTACAGCCAGGCAGATGTATTTTGCCTGGCATCTTTGGAAGAAGGTCTTGCTATGGTGCAGGCCCAAGCCATGGCGTGTGGCTTGCCGGTGATCTGCACCGAAAATACAGGCGGCAGTGACATCATCACTGATGGACGTGAAGGATTTATTGTACCTATCCGTGATCTAAAGGCACTTCAGGAGAAAATCGTCTGGGCATATGAAAACAGAGAAGAGTGCAAGTCAATGGGAAAAGCAGCCAGGCTAAAGGTATCGAGGGATTGCACATGGGAATACTATGGGAAAAATATGCTTGAAGCCTATCGGCGAATTATAACATCTTGAAGAAGAAACAGTCAGTCATTTCAGACTCGGTGGTTACTGACACATGGCGTCGGGAGCTAAAGGAATCGGGATATGAAACTCCGAAGATATCGCGCTGGGATTACATTAAATTCAAACTGCTTACTCGTGCCTGGCGACGAATTCTTCGACATACAAGGCTGCGGCGTTGTAGATCGCACCGTGCTCTGGAATTCGGCTGCGGTGGTGGAGCACACATAGTGCCACTTGCCGTAAATGGCTGGGCCTGTACCGGTATCGATTGCTCACCGGAGGTGCTCAGTCGAGCGCAGCAATATGTTAAAAGAGTCAATGAAGTCTGTGTAGGCCCAAAAATAGACATTACTTTAAAATGTGCAGACTTCCTGAACTATAAGCCACCATCAGAAGGGTTTGATCTGACATTTCAGTTCGGAGTGCTTGAACATTTTCTTGACAGTGAAGAAAGATTTCAATATGTTCGGAAAATGCTTGACTGTACACGGCCCGGCGGTTTTATCGTCAGTGCCGTACCGAACGGCTGCCATGTATTGCGTCGCGAACAGAGAGAAAAAGGTTTGGGAGGTTATAACATTCCGGAAATCGATTACACACCGGAAATGATAATACATGAAATGGAGCAAGCAGGCGGCTGCAAGGTAAAGGTTCTGCCTCATGATCTATTTGGATATTTGAAAGTAAAGGATGGTAGTGCCTGGCAGTTGAGGACCAATAGGATACTCTATCTTCTTGGGCAGATTCCTTTACCAAAATTATTCCCTTTCCGATTCGTTAAGCGACATGCATACTGGTGGATCGCTATTGCCAAAAAACCGGTTATCGATAACCTCGCTTTATAATAACTTAACTACATTTGAATAAGAACAGGTGTACGTGAAACAAAATCAGCCAAAACAATTTTCTGCCGGTAAACCCCGCAACATAAGAGAACGATTTTTGAAAGGCCTAGGTGCAAACACAATGGGGCTTGGCCTACATTTGGTGTCCCGCCTGGTTTTTGCCCCCATGTTTCTCAAAGCCTGGGGCATGGACATATATGGAGAATGGTTGATACTATCCTCTGTAGTAGCATACCTATCATTGACTGACCTGGGTGGTCAGCTCTATATTGTGAACCGTTTGACCCAGGCCTATGCGAAAAATGAGTGCGAAGAGTTTTGCAGGATCCTCCATACCGGTCTCGCCCTGTTCTTGATCTTGCCCTTAGTAATATATCTACTCTTTATCAGTGTGGTAGTTTCGGTCCAGGCTGAAACCTATTTACATATATCAGAGAGCAGCCATGATGTTGTTTCATGGGTAATGGCCATCCTGGGGTTCCAATTTCTGTTTTCTCTGCCCCAAGGTTTATTGCTGGGTGTTTATCGGGCAACTGGGATGTTGCCGCGTGGTGTGATGCTATTTAATATAAACCTGGGATTACAAATCCTTTTTGTTATTGTTGGACTGCAGTATGGCGGTGGCATGGTTTTAGTCAGCATTTTACAACTCATACCCATACTGCTAGTGGTATTTTATGCAGCTCACGAACTAAACAGGCGCTTTCCCCAGTTCGGTCTTTTAACATTCCGCAATGTCTCACTGACCGAAGGCCTGTCATTTATCAAACCAAGCATGCATTTTCTCCTGATACAGCTCTCACAGGCTATTGCTATACAAGGACCGGTGTTGGCTGTAGGCGCAGCGCTTGGTTCAATCCAGGTTGTGGTCTTTTCCACCCTGCGCACCATGGGAAACCTGATCAGCCAACTGCTGGGGTTAATTGCCCGTTCTGTCTGGCCGGAGATGACCACCCTGGACGCCGGGCAAGACATGGAAAAGTTAACACGGCTTTTTCGGGTCATTCTACGGTTAACCATGGTGGGGGCTGCAGTGGCAGTTACCTTTTTGCATTTTTTTGGTGAGATGGTATATCACTTATGGCTAAGGCAAGCGGTTGTTTATAATCAGACCTTGATGGATCTTTTTCTGGTCTTTGTGCTGCAGGCGGCATTCTGGACAGCATGCCGCAATCTTTTAATGGCAATTAACCGTCATCAAAGACTGGCCAAAATGCTTTTTGTATCCTCTCTTCTCTCCGTCAGCCTGGCTGTAATAGGCAGCCTGTTTTTCGGGTTAGCGGGTGTAGTGACAGGTCTGCTGGTAGGAGATCTCGTCCTGCCGTTCTGGGCAGTCCCATTTATGCTCTCACGATACGAAAAACGCTTTAACCTGAGTTTTTTCCTGGCAGAGGGGGGGCCGGTATTGCTTGGCCTGACTTTGATAGTGCTTTTCCCTATAATAGCTCCGCTTATCATTGTAGCTTTGCTGGTATGGTTAGTCCGGTGCCGGCCGCTTCATGGTATCTTGAGTAAGAAAGGGTTTGCCTCGGTAGGATAGGAGGTGCCGGCGGTAGTTCCGGATCACGGATGTCAAGAAAATAAAGTGACTGATTTCAACATAACAGACTGGCAGGCTCAATTGATGCAGGGACGCAGTGGCCGCATGAAGGAAGTTTTGTATAAATTAGCCAGACCACTACTGAATATAAGTGTTCGTCGGCATTTGAGTAAGGAGTCACTTGATCATTTTAGGCCGGATTTGGTATTGCCGGAAAGAGGCTTCCCGCTTGCTACCAGGAGAAAGTGGGGTAGCGGTTTCCAATCACTTGCAGGAAAGACTATTCTGGTACAGGGAGTAGGCAATGGCTGGGATGTAGCAAGCTGGGCTGAGTTTCGGCCTGACACCATAATCGGCATTGATCTATTTGAATTTCCGTCCTGGCCTGAGGTGCGTGAGTATGCTGCCAAAGAGTATGGTGTGAAAGTTGAATTTAAAGCATCACCCTTGCATAAGTTAAACTTTATCGCTGACCGCTCAGTTGACATTTGTGCGAGCGATGCGGTGTTTGAGCATATTGATGATATGCCTGCCGTTATGCGCGAGACCTTCAGGATACTGAAAGATGAAGGTCTAGTGCCGTGTCCCAAAAGAATTACATACAAATCCGGCAATTTATCTCAAGCGACATGTATCTGAGAGCTGACAATACGGCTGCGTAGAGTATCAAATAGACAATTCAAAGCATTTTCAGCCTTTACTTTTCTTTTTGGCTTATCGTCTCGCAAAACAATATCATGTAATTGTTGGAATCCGGAATTTATAAGATCATAAAGAATCGACCATATGCTGAATTCCACTTTTTCCCAATACGCTTCAATAAGGTT
>DRDE01000212.1 GCA_011040095.1 Nitrospirota bacterium | reverse complement strand
CTTTCCCGGTCCTTTGAGCGGGAATCGTAACCGTTCACGGTTTACAATTGTCAGTATTCAGATACAACATCAAATACCGCAAGGGACTTAATGTTCAGAAAGACTGAAATCCCCTCTTGAGAGGGGTGCAGGGGTGTGTTTACAATGCATATTTTGCTATACAATCTAAAACTGAAGGAAAAGACCTGCCATCTCAGAAACAACAGCACAAAATTAAGACAGGGTAAAGATACACACCCCTTAATCCCCTCTCAAGAGGGGAAAACTGATAACTGTGAACGGTTACGGGAATCCGGCCCCCCTGTTTTCTCCGGATTCCCGTTTTCACGGGAATGACAACATAAGTAAAAAATCGCTCAATTCATATTTCCATTAAACCGTTTTTATATCCCCCTTATCATTAAGGCCGCTCTTTCTCATAAAGGTCGGGACATCGAGATAGTTTTCATCATTTTTATTTACATCGTCTTTGATTGCGGCCTTTGACAAAAGCCTGCTTGAGCCCTTCAGGGCATTCATATCTCTTGACGGTCTCCACTTGTCATATGAGGGCATGACCGCCTTGGGCTTTTCTTCAAATCCCGTTGCAATTACAGTAATCACTATCCTGTCGTCAAGGTCGGGATCAATGACTGAACCGAAAATTATCTCCGCATTATCATCAGCAGCATCGCTTATGAGGCTGGCTGCCTCGTGAACCTCGTGAAATGAAAGGGACGAGCCCCCGGTAATGTTTATCAGGACGCCCCTGGCCCCGTCAATGGAGGTCTCTTCCAGCAGGGGGCTTTTGATTGCCATCTTGGCTGCTGTAATTGCCCTGTTTTCACCATCCGCATTGCCGATACCCATGAGGGCCTTTCCGCTGCCCGTGAGTATTGTCTTTATATCCGCAAAATCCTGGTTAATCAGGCCAGGCACGAGAATCAGGTCGGAGATTCCTTTTACGGCCTGTCTTAACACATCATTTGCAAGATTCAATGCCTGCAGCCACGGCGTGTGCTTTTCAGTAATATCCAGGAGCCTGTTGTTATGAACAATGATAATTGCATCTACATTCTTTTTTAACTCCTTGATTCCCTGCTCGGCATTCCTTCCTCTTTTATTGCCCTCAAAAAGAAAGGGCCGGGTGACCACGGCTGCAGTGAGAATACCCAGCTCCCTGGCAGCCTCTGCAACAACCGGCGATGCCCCTGTTCCTGTGCCGCCGCCCATGCCGGCTGTTATGAAGACCATGTCCGCCCCTTTTACTGCGTTTTCTATCAAATCCTTGTCGTCTAAGGCCGCCTGCCTCCCGATTTCAGGGTTAGCTCCCGCTCCGAGCCCCTTGGTCAATGAGTTGCCTATTTGCAGGCGCTGGTGCGCAAGGGATGATTCAAGGGCCTGGGCATCCGTATTAACAGCTATAAACTCAACACCCTGCAGGCTTGATGCTATCATGCTGTTTACTGCATTGCTTCCCCCGCCGCCGACTCCGACTATTTTGATCTTTGCAGCCTTGTTCTCTATCTCCTCCATTTCAAAAATCTTCATCCCTTTCTCCTTTCTTTTATATGACTGCCCAGGGGCAAAGTGACAAAGGCGCACAGGCACAGAGTTAAAAAGCGCCTGCCTGAGCAGTTCAGGTTTATCTCAATTTCTTAATTTCAATACATCACTGAACCATGTCCTCACCTTTGTCCTGATGTCCGGGAACATACTCCCGTTATCCGACACCTGTTCCGCCATATCTTCTTCCGCGCCGTGAAGCGCCAGCCCCACTCCTGTTGCAAAGGCAGGATCGTTTTTCACATCTTCACTTCCCTCAATACCCGCGGGAACTCCGATCCTCACAGGGAGTTCAAGTATGCTCTCAGCCATTACATCCATCCCTTCCATCAGCGCCGCCCCGCCCGTAAGCACAACTCCCGAATTCATGACCTTGTGAAATCCTTTGCCTGTAATCTCATGTTTCAATAAACCGAATAGTTCTTCCGCGCGGGGCTGAAGTATCTCGATGAGGTAACGTCTCGGTATCTTTCTGAATAATTTACCGTCTGCAAAACCGACCTCTATTTCCTCATCCCCTTTAATGCAGGAGATCATTGCGCAGCCGTGATTCTTCTTTATCCGCTCAGCCTCCAGGGTGGGGGTCCTTAATCCTACGGCAATATCATTTGTAAAATTGCCGCCGCCTATGGCCAGGACCGCTGAATGGTAAATATTACCCTCATAAAAAAGCGCAATATCCGTTGTGCCCCCGCCGATATCAATAACAGCAACTCCGAGGTCCTTTTCATCCTGTGTCAGAACCGCTTCAGCAGAGGCAAGGGGCTGAAAAACAATATCAATCACATCGAGTCCCGCCCTCCGGCAGCTCTTTACTAAATTCTGTATTGAAGTCGCCGCTGCCGTGATAATCCGGACATTGGTCTCAAGCCTTATGCCGCTCATCCCGCGCGGGTCTGTAATGCCGTTTTGCCCGTTTACCTTGAATCCCGCCGGGATTACATGGAGCATCTCTATATCAAACGGGATTGCCACTGCCTTTGCCGCATCTATGACATTATCAACTTCTTTCTGGCCGATCTCTTTTTCTTTTACAGCTATTACCCCGTGGCTTGAAAGACAGCCTATGTGCCTGCCTGTAATGCCTATATGGACGGCCTTTATCTCAACACCCGCTGCTGTCTCCGCTTCCTGAACCGCTTCGGTAATTGCCCCGGCTGTATGCTCGATATTCGTTATTACACCTTTTTTAATGCCCCTGGAAGAGGCCGCGCCGGTTCCGATAATGTTTAACCCGCCGGGGGAAAACCCTTCATCCGTTTCTCTTGCAGGGGTAATCTCACCCACAACAGCGCATATCTTTGTGGTCCCCACATCAAGGCCCACGACAAGCCTGCCGCTCTTTTCCGACAGATTTTTTAAAAAATCGAATTGCATATCAGGAAGCCTTATTCCCTTTAATTTTTTTCATCGGTTTAACGATAACCGAGCCCTTGAATCTCAAATCCACATACTTGACCGGCACGCCTCTTTTTCTTATTTCCGGTTCAAGTTCTATCCACCTCTGGAATTTTTCCGCATATTTTCCGTAACCGACCTTTATAAACTCACCGTCAATGCTCACCGTAAGCCCGTATGACTCAAGTCCTATTTCTATGTCTCCCCTGTCAATAAACCCATCTTTTTCAGACAGGGCTTTGACTAATTTCAATGCCTCTGCAATACCCTTCCTGTTCTCCGGGTCAATATCTTTTATCACCGGGAGGAACTGTGTGGTCTCGCCTTTTATCCGCTCTAATATCCTGCCGTCTTCATCAATAATATATAACCGCTTTTTAAGACTCAGCAGCGCTTCCGGAACAGCCTCTTCAACTTTTATCACAATTGTCCCCGGGAACTGTTTCCTTAATGCCACACTTTTAATCCATGCTTTCTGTTTAAGGCCCTCGCCAATATCCTTTAAATCAAGCCTTAAAAGTGACTCGCCCTTCTTTATTTTCAGGGCGCTTAAAATGTCTTTTTTGTCAAGATGATAGTTCCCGGAAACTACAATTTCCTTTACACTGAATTGTTGCGCAAATATTTTCAACCCCAGCGCAAGCGCTGTAGCGAGGATGACAAAGAGGAGAAAAAGAGTCCCCCTTTTGAATAATATCGCCAGTTTCTCACCACGCCTGTATGCGGATTTGCGTTTTTTATTCTTTTTCTTTGACCGCAAGCCGGACAATCTCCTCTATAAGATCATTAAAGCTCAGGCCGGCAGACCCTGCGATTTTCGGAAGCAGGCTCGTTGTAGTCATGCCGGGCAATGTATTCACCTCAAGGATATACGGTTTATTATTCCCGTCTACCATAAAATCCACCCTTGTAGCGCCTGAACATCCAATGGCTATGTGGGCCCTGAGCGCCATATTTTTTGTATTCTCATAAGTCTCTTCATCAACCTCGGGCGGCATTATATATTCAGTAAGCCCCGAGGTATACTTGGCCTCATAATTGTAAAATTCCAGTTTCGGCCTTACTTCCACTCCGCCGAGGATTTTATCACCGAGTACGGCTACATGAAGCTCCCTGCCCTCAATGAATTTTTCGACAATCGCCCTCCGGCCTAATGAAAAGGTCTTTTCCAGACAGGCATTCAGGCCGGTTTCTTCCTTGACTATGTTGACCCCGATGCTGGAGCCCTCTGCAGCCGGCTTGACAACCCACGGCAATTCAAAGTCAGGATTCGGGAAATCAGGGAATGTGTATACACCTGTAATACCGGCTTCACTGCTTGTTGCTTTGTCTTTTTTCTTACCCTTTGCCTTCCTCACTATGATAAACGGAGCAACATGCAGACCGTGATATGAAAAAATTTTCTTTGACGCCTCTTTGTCCATGGCAAGGGCTGAAGCTAAAACCCCGGACCCTGTATAAGATATGCCCAGGACTTCGAGCAATCCCTGGATTGCGCCGTTCTCGCCTGTTCCGCCGTGCAATGCAAGGAATGCAATTTTTACCTTATCTTTTTTAAGGACATTAACTATATCTTTATTGACATCTATAAGAACAGAATTATAGCCGAGTTCCTGCAGGCTCTGATATATTGCAAGGCCGCTCCTTATGGAAATGTCTCTCTCAGAGGAAAACCCTCCCATCAGAACTCCAATCCGCTTTTTTGTAACCATCTTAGTCATAATTAAACCTCAGCTCATATTTCTGAAAAAATTACTCCATCAAATAAAAATGCAAAAATCAAAATGTAAAATTAAGGAAGTTTTTTATTTAATTATTACTTCCATAATTTTGACTTTTTATTTTTGATTTTTAATCTATAATCCCCCCGATAATCTTCACCTCGGACTCAAGCTCAATCCCGCTGTATTCCCTGACCTTTGCCTTTACCGTTTCCATAAGTTCAATGAAATCCCTGCATGTTGCCTTGCCTTTATTAATAAAATAATTTGCATGCATCGCACTGACTTCCATATCACCGGCCCTCATGCCTTTGCAGCCCGCGGCATCTATCAGCCGGCCCGCGGCATGGCCTGCCGGGTTTTTGAAGACACACCCGGCTGAAAATTTTCCGGGGGGCTGAGCGGCTTTTTTCTTTTCCAGGAATTCCCGGGTGCGTTTTTCAACTTCAGCGGGATCGTCTTTTTTGAGAATAAAATTGGCGCTGAGTATGACCGAACCTTCGGGAAGGTTTGCGCTCCTGTATGAAAAACAGAGTTTATCCTTTTCCAGAACACTAATCTCTCCGTGCATGTTCATGATTGCAACAGAGACAACCACGTCCCTGATCTCCGCGCCGAATGACCCTGCATTCATATAAACAGCGCCGCCGATGTGCCCCGGTATCCCGGCAAGGGCCTCGATTCCCGAATATCCGTTTTTTCGCGCAAGATTGACAAGCAAAGCAAGGGGCACGCCTGCACCCACATATAAAACAGCGTTGTTCTCTTCGGTCTCCCTCGTAAGCTCAATACTCCTGAATGCCCTCAAAGAAACGGCTATGCCCTCAATCTTCCCGTCTCCGGCAAGGAGGTTGGTTCCTCCTCCGAATATAAACACCGGTATATTTTCTTTTTCCGCAGCCGTGAGAATATTTTTTAATGATACCGGGTCCTCGGGGAATGCCATAATCTCGACAGGCCCGCCTGTTTTCAGCGAAGTATGCGCTGACATGGGCTCATCAAATCTTATTTCACCCTTGATAAGCTCCCTGATTTCAGATTTCAGATTCTTCATTTTTAATCCTTAAAAACTCCTCGCCGACCCTCCATACATTGCCGGCGCCCAAGGTCAGCAGTGTATCCGCTTCTTTCATTTCCGCGTCAAGATAGCCGAGTATCGCATCCCTCTCCGCAATATATTCAATGTCCTTGCCCGTATCCTTTATCCCCCTGTACAGGAGTTCCGAATTCACTCCCGGCAGCGGCTTTTCTCCTGCCGGA
Organism: Nitrospirota bacterium; assembly: GCA_011040095.1. Classification (GTDB taxonomy): domain Bacteria; phylum Nitrospirota; class Thermodesulfovibrionia; order UBA6902; family UBA6902; genus BMS3ABIN06. The sequence goes on along the minus strand of DRDE01000212.1, from coordinate 758 downwards.
TAAATGTCCATCAAAATCACCTTGTCAGCGTCTTCAAAGGCATCGATAAATTCAGCAAGCAGGTCCCTTGTCCTCGTATATCTGTGCGGCTGAAAAAGAACGATCAACCTTCCGGGTTCCGGGTTCCGGGTTCCGGGTTCAAGGTTCTGCTGCATCGCCTCTTTTACCGCCTTCAATGTCGCTGTTATCTCTGCAGGATGGTGGCCGTAATCATCTATAACATTGATTCCGGATACCATTCCTTTCAGCTCAAACCTCCTCTGGACGCCGCTGAAATTCTTAAGAGACTCTCTTATGACATCAATGCCGACCTTAAGCTCATTGGCAACCGCAATTGCAGCAAGACAATTGCATACATTATGGGAGCCTATAAGCGGCGCTTCAAACAAACCAAGTGACCTGCCGTTTAAAACAGCCTCAAATCCTGCCCTGAGGCCCTCTATCCTGATATCTTTTGCCGTAAGGTCCGTGCCTTCACTCAGCCCGTATGTAATAAACCTCCTCTGAACCTTTGGCAAAAGTTCTTTTATGTGTTCATTATCGCCGCATAAAATAGAGAGTCCGTAAAACGGCACTTTGTTTATGAATGAAAGAAAGGCGCCTTTTATCTCATCAATGTTTTTGAAGAAATCCATATGCTCTTTATCGATATTCGTCACAACGGCAATCGTGGGCGTAAGTTTCAGGAATGAACCGTCGCTTTCATCCGCCTCAGCTACAAGGAACTCACCCCAGCCGAGTCTCGCGTTGCTTCCCAT
>DRDE01000211.1 GCA_011040095.1 Nitrospirota bacterium | reverse complement strand
ATCCAACCGGCTTGAAGGGTTCCTGTCGAGACTGCTTGTGTTACGGGAGGCCTATCCCCAGCTCAAGGCAAATGAATCATTCCTGAAACTACAGGACAGCCTTGAGGGAACGGAGAACAGGATTGCTGTGGAAAGAAAGAGATACAATGATGCCGTCCAGTTATTGAATACATATATAAGAACCTTCTTCGGCAGATTCTTTGCCACATTTGCGGGAGTATCAAGCGCTGAATACTATGAAATCCCCGAGGCTGAAAAAGAAGCTCCGAAGGTAAAGTTTTAGGCTGCGGGCGCCCTTTTCCCATGCCCTCTCAGCGAGAATTGCCGGTTAATAGGAGCCTGATCGAAAAAAAGTGATTATTATATTTCCGATCAATCGATATTGTCTTTCTTTAAGTGTTCCAGATATCCCTCCCATTCAATCGGAAGGGAGTGTTTCTTTTCATTATTGCACTTTTTACAGGCTGGGACAATATTATTTTTTGTTGATTTTCCTCCCCGTACGATGGGCACAATATGGTCCATAGTCAGCTCCCCGGGCAACGCTTTCCTCCTGCAGTAATAACATGTTTCTTCGGCGCATTTCTGCTTCCACCACTGTGTTTTGCGCAGGTTCCGCGCCTTCTGTTTTTCTTTCCTGATCTCCTGATCCGTAACCGTAGAAATAAAATAATCCATTATTTCTCAACCTCTCATTCTGCTATTGTCTTTTGCATCGGCTTTATTTTAAATCTTTAAACTTAAAAACGGCTGTTAGCCGCGGATTTTTCAATTGTATTACATAATATTAAAACTATCAGGACAAAAGAAACAAAACATCTTTCAATGATAATGTATCTTGTTTTTGCAAGAGCTATTTTTTTATCGGCCGAAGAGTCACCCGGGTTCTCTTCCGTTATTCTGCAGCAAAAGAAAGTATGATATAGATCATGATAAGGTTGAATTATAATGTTATAATGTAATTAAATAAATCGATACGCCGGTCCCCTCCCTGAAAAGGGCAGGGCCATCGGTTCCTGTATCAGGCACAATGCCCGGGCTGCTGAAGGCAATATCTTTTATTAAGTTCAAGCTTTTTTATTAAAAGCAGCAGATGTTGTATCTGAGAAGGTAAAAGGAAAGGAGAAGAAATGGAAAGAGCAAAAAAAATATGTATATTGGCATTGGTCGCAGTGTTTAGCATCGGCGCCCTTGCAATTGCAGCGGAACAGGCAAAGTATCCTGTCAAGGGAAAACACAAAGGCGGAGATGTTACACCAAAACAGGCATACGAAATGCTAAAAAAAGATCCGGCGAGCGTCTTTTTAGTGGATGTAAGAACCCGCTATGAATACCAGGATGTAGGCCATCCCATAGGCGCATACAACATACCTTGGTTGTTCAGCACTACCGGGGTCACCAGGAGAGGCTATGCAAAGGCGCTTAATAAAAATTTCTGCAGAGACCTCAAGGCGCGTTTTAATACGGAAACCGACACACTTCTATTGATGTGCCGCAGCGCCCAGAGGACAGTCCCGGCATCCACTGCCGCTGTTGACTGCGGATTCAGGGAAGACAAGGTGTTTAATGTACTGGCCGGTTTTGAAGGTGACAAGGTAAAAGACAGGAACAGCCCTTACTATGGAAAGCGGAGGGTTGCCGGATGGCGTCTTGAGGGTCTGCCGTGGACTTACCGGATGGACTCAAAATACATGTATCAGCCGGATTTAGCGGAATAATCAATGGTGAGCCTGTTATCAGGGGAAAACCGGTTAAGGTTTTCCCCTGATTTTTTTTGGGTTAAACTGTTCGGATATCCATTACCCTTGCATGGTTAGCACTGATATTCTGTCTCGTCTGTTTCAAGGGACCTTCAGTGCGGTGGCATTGTTAACCGATTTACCTTGCTATTAAATCACAGGAGACATACAATATATTTATATGAAAAACATGAAAATATATTGTGAAGATTTAGAGAAGACGATTGATGAAGACGGGTGTTATGATGCAAAAGGGTCAATGATTTGCCAGGCATGCTTAAAGAAACCAGCCCGTAAAAAAGTTAACAGGGTTAATAAAGATAAAAAAAATAAGTTTAAGATGACCGTCCCCTGACTATTGCAGTTTTTTAATTCACTAATATTTTTTAATTTGAATTATACTGAAAGCACAACCAATATCTGCTGTGAAAAAACTTTTGAACATATCAGGGCTGTGAAAAACAACCCGGATTCAAATGGAGGTGGACATGAAATCACTAGTTGAACAAATGGCGAAGGCTCTGGTAGACAGACCGGAGGAAGTTTCAGTTGCCGTGGTAGACGGAGAAAGAACCGCAGTTTTTGAGTTGCGTGTTGCTAAAAGTGATATTGGGAAGGTTATCGGAAAGCAGGGAAATACGGCGCGAGCAATGAGAACAATACTGAGCGCCGGTGGCACCAAACTCGGCAAGCGTTATGTTCTTGAAATATTGGAATAGCCCGGGAAATACCTGGACCCGAATCTTGATTAGTTTGATCGCTGAGTATATCTAAACGTTGTAAACAGGGGGATAACGGCATCAGGAGAGGGTAACAGGATTGATGAGCTTTTTGCATACATTGTGCAAGGGGACTTTTGTGCGGGGGGTGAATTTCAAATCAAAGACAGGCGTAGGCTTTGCTCTCCGGCGATACTTTTCCGGAAGAAAAGAAAAATCGGAGTAGAAGAAAATATAAAAGCACCGGAAGCCATGTCCGCTTTTCCTTTGAAGATTTACAGTGAACCGTAAACTGGTAACTGTGAACGGTTGTCGTTGGTTTTATAAATCCCTGTTTACCATCTCCCGGAGATCTTTACCCACCTTGAAGTAAGGAACCTTCTTTGGCGGCACATCAACGGCTTCACCAGTCTTCGGGTTTCTGGCCTTTCTGGCTTTCCTGTTTCGAAGCCTGAAATTGCCGAAGCCTCTTACCTCAACCTTCCCTCCATTTGCAAGTGACTCTTTAATGCTCTCAAAAATAGTTTCAATAATAACTTCAGTCTGTCTTTTCGATAGTCCTTCTAATTTTTCAGCTATTTTTTCAATAAGAACAGATTTTGTCATAAATCCCTCCTGTTATAATAGTCATTTTACATAGTTAACGGATGCATATTTTTTATGTGCAACCTTTCTCTGTCAATTTGTGTAACCGGTTTACAGTGTAAGTAAATATTTTAATTGAATGCCTGAAAAGGCATTGCTTATAAGCTTCCCCTGAATTTCTCCTTTGAGCATGTCAAGGATACTGAATTTTTCTTTTTTATAAACTACCCGGGGTTCACCCTTGATCCCCGTTAATTTGCCTGCTAACATGATGGCATCTTCAAGGTTACCGAGTTCATCTACAAGCCCCACTTCTTTTGCCATTCTCCCTGTAAAAATTCGACCGTCCGCAAGATTTTTGATGTCTTCAAACTTCATCCCCCGGCCCTCGGAGACCGCCCTGATAAACTGATCGTGCACATCATCAAGAACTGTCTGAAGTATCTCTTTCTCTGTTGGTGTCAAAGATTTAAAAACCGATGCGATATCCTTGTACCTGCCGCTTTTTATCACCTGTGTTTCTACCCCTATCTTTTCCATAAGACCCGCAACGTTCGGTATTTCCATAATTACACCGATTGAGCCTGTCAGGGTTCCGGCATTTGCTACTATCACGTCTGCCGGGGAGGATATATAATAACCACCTGAGGCAGCTACAGAGCCCATTGAAACAACAACTTTTTTCTTCTCTTTTATCTTTACTATTTCTTCATATATCTCCTGAGATGGAGCTACCGCGCCGCCGGGGCTGTCAACCCTGATGACAATGGCCTTAACGGAAGTATCTTTTGCGTATTGCTTTAATTCTTCAATTACATCCGTTGAGTCAATGATTATGCCTGTAACGCGTATAAGCGCTACCTTTTCCCCTGTGGGAACCTTTTGCCTGACTGTCAGTATCAGACTGAGGATTGCTATGATTGCAAAAATTATTGCGAAGAAGATCAGGAGTTTTTTCATTTCCGGTTTTCTGATTGAGTACCCCACACCCCTCAGGGGAGAGAGGATAAAGTGGAGTGACTCAATTGTTAATTTTAAATTTTTACCCTATCATGGTTTTCATGCTGAGGTCTATTTTCCTGTCAGCGGGAATAATATTTATTATTCTTGCCGTCACTTCAGTTCCCGGTTTGAAGAGTTCTTCTATCCTTTCGTCAGGCTTTTTTTCAATCTCCGATATAT
>DRDE01000210.1 GCA_011040095.1 Nitrospirota bacterium | reverse complement strand
TGTGTAAATATCCCTGTGCAGGGGCCTGGTTGATACACCATGCAAGGTATTCAGGAATCACCTTTTTAGTCTTGATCTTCAAAATATAAAAAGTGCTTGCAGCAATAGTGTTTTCTAATGAACCCATTATTGGAACCGCAAAATTGCGATGTCCTCTTGCAAGAAATAACACATCATTTTTATTAACCGAATACTTTTCAGACAACTGGGGCATCTTCACCCAGAATAGCCCTTCTTTATTAAGATTCCGATTTCCATCAAAATCTCTGATCTGAATAACCTGATGCGTTCCGTCACGCTCAGTCTCTATTTTTTTTCTGAACTGGTAGCCAATCTGTATATCAGCTATGTCTCTAATTTTCAGTTTCATATTTTTTCCTTGGCAGTCTCAGCCTGAGTAATGCGAAAAGGCTCTGTGCTGTGACCACAGAGCCTTTTCGCATATTTTTTTGTGAAGAATCTTTTATACTGCATCCAAAACTATACCATAGCTAATCCTTGCATGTCTATATTTAATGAAGTATATAAAATACTTCTTCAATTAAATTCAATTACGAACACTTCGTAAATCCGCAGTCCCTGCAGACCGCGCACCCGCCTTCGTGCTCCACGGCCCCGCCGCAGTCAGGACATGCACCGCAGAACAGGGCCTTTTCTTTTTTGGGATGCGAGCCGTTACCATTGCTTTTATCCCCGTGTTCCACGTACCGTTCTATAGCCTTTGATATTGCATCGGAGCAGGATGCTATCTTTCCACCGCTTGCCCATGCAGGACTGTGACAGCTTATGCCCCTGAGCTGTTTTTCTATCTCTATGGGCTCTATATTGCTTCTGAATGCAAGGCTCACAAGCCTCCCTATCGCCTCTGCCTGGCTCGAAGCACAGCCGCCGGCCTTGCCCATCTGTGTGAAAAGCTCGAAGAGGTTGCCCTCTTTATCTTCATTTATTGTGACATACAGGTTGCCGCACCCTGTCTTTAAAAGCCTCGTTGTTCCCTTGATTACCTCCGGCCTTTTTCTCGGGGTTATTTTTTGAGTCGGCGATGTCTCCTCTGCCTGCTGCTGCAATTCCGCCTTCCCCTGAATCGTGTCGTTCCGGCCGGTAGACAGAACCTGCTCTTCCCGTGAACCGTCCCGGTAAACAGTGACACCTTTGCAGCCGAGGCCGTATGCAAGGAAATAAACATCCTCAACATCCTTTGCGCCGGCATCATGGGAAAAATTAACTGTCTTGGAAACCGCGTTGTCAACGTGTTTCTGGAATGCCGCCTGCATCCTTACATGGTCAAGCGGGGAAATATCGTGCGCTGTGGTAAAGACTTTTTTTATGTCATCAGGAATTTCGTTGATATCTTTCAGGCTTCCTTTTTCCGCAATTTCTTCTATAAGCTCCTTGCTCCAGAATCCCCTTTCCTTTGCAATTCTCTCAAAATGCGGGTTGACCTCATAAAGCCTTGTGCCTTCAAGAACGTTTCTGACAAAGGAGACCGCAAACAAAGGCTCTATCCCGCTTGAGCATCCTGCGATTATCGAAAGGGTTCCTGTAGGCGCAATGGTTGTGGTAGTGGCGTTTCTCACGGCCGTTTCATCCGTATAAACGCTCTTGTCAAAATTCGGGAAAACACCCCTTTCCATGGCCAGGAATGCGGATTGTTTTTTGCTTTCCGCCTGGATGAACTTCATAACTTCCGCAGCGAGTTTTGACGCCTCAACAGAGTTATAAGGAATGCCGAGCTGTACCAGCATGTCCGCCCATCCCATAACTCCAAGGCCTATTTTCCTGTTCGCCTTTGTTGCCTCTTCTATTTTTGCCAGTGGATACCTGTTGATATCAATAATATTATCAAGAAAATGAACAGACAGGCGCACTGTCTCCCTGAGCGTGTCCCAGTCTATATCCGCTGCTAAAGGCCCTGATATGTCTTGATCGCTTCCGGCATAAGCAGTGTTTCCGTCTCCCCCGCCAGGAAAAGATTTTCCAGCGGGATTTACGAACTTAGACAGGTTAATCGATCCCAGGTTGCAGGATTCATAAGGCAGAAGCGGCTGTTCGCCGCAAGGATTCGTGCTTTCAATCCGTCCCACTGCGGGGGTAGGGTTAGACCGGTTTATCCTGTCCATAAATATGATTCCCGGTTCCCCGTTTTTCCAGGCATGTTTTACAATTAAATTAAATACATCCCTGGCCTTCAGCCGCCGCACCGGGTTATGTGTATGAGGATTAATCAAATCATATTCTCCGTCTTTTTCGAGGGCCTTCATGAATACATCCGTGATCGCAACCGACAGGTTGAAGTTATTAAGGTTATCCTTATTCTCTTTCGCAGAAATAAAATCAAGGATATCAGGGTGGTCAATGCGCAATATGCCCATGTTGGCGCCCCTTCTCGTGCCGCCCTGTTTTATGGCTTCCGTGGCTGAATCAAAAACCGACATAAAGGAGATAGGGCCTGAGGAGATTCCCTTGGTGGAACCGACTATGTCACCCCTTGGCCTCAGATTTGAAAATGAGAAACCGGTGCCCCCGCCCGACTTATGAATTAATGCAGCGTTTTTTACTGCCTCGAAAATAGAATCCATTGAGTCATCTACAGGAAGAACAAAACATGCAGAGAGCTGTCCAAGCCTTCTGCCGGCGTTCATCAGGGTAGGACTGTTAGGCAGAAACCTCAATGATGTCATGAGATTATAAAATCTGTCTCCCAGATTATCAATTTCAGCCCCGGATTTGCCATAATTCAGCTCAACTGAGGCAACGGCATTTGCAACCCTCCTGAACAAGTTTTCAGGGCCTTCAATAATCCTGCCTTCTTCGTCTTTTTTCAGATATCTTTTTTCAAGAACTTTTAATGCGCCTGGGGTTAAGCCAATTTGATTCGAAATCGTCTCCGCCATAATTTCTCCCTTTTTATAAATTAGTTGCG
>DRDE01000209.1 GCA_011040095.1 Nitrospirota bacterium | reverse complement strand
TATTATTTGATGAATTCAGATTTATTTAAACAGATAAATTAATAAACTTATATAAAAATACGCAAAAAATATGCCCAAAATAATACAAGTTCATGAATTTAATTTTATTATTAATTAACAGATAGTTAGGCAGGAAACGGCTTGTTTTTATTATTTAATAAACTATAAAAAGTGTGTCTCCGGCTGTAACACCGTGCCATGCTTATGTGCCATGTTACAATCAGAATATATTTTTCAACTCTATCTTTAAGTCTTTCAAAGAGAGTGACTCAAGGATTTCATCCTTACCATAGGTCTTATGAAACGTGCAGGTATTATTCTTGAGAATATATATCTCTATTTCTTCTTCCTCGGGGATTACTATCCAGTATTCCTTTACACCGGACTTTGCATACAGTTTCTTTTTTTGCACAAAATCCCTGTAAGCGGTACTTTCCGAGATTATCTCTATCACGAGGTCAGGGGCGCCCTGGATGTTCTTTTCACCTATGATATTCAACCTCTCTTTTGAGATAAACAGGATGTCAGGCTGTACAACATTGTCATTGTCAAGATATACATCGCAAGGAGCATCAAATACTTCTCCGAGGTCATTTTCAGTTACAAATCTTCTTAATTCAAATTCAAGTTTTCCCGAAATCCTTTGATGTCCCGGAACAGGTGACGGTGTCATAAGCAATTCTCCTTCTATAAGCTCGTATCTCTCATTTTCAGGGGTTTCAAGGTAATCTTCATAGGTATGTTTTTTCTTTTCTATAACAGTAGTCGCCATAAAAAAATCTCCTGTCGGTTCTTAATTATATTCTATTAAACAGATAATACGATGTCAAATATGGGGTTGTAAAGTAGTGTCAAGTCTTGACATGGTACATATCGAGCTTTTGACTGCCTCATATTCAAGTATCAAGTATATGGCATGTATCAAGTCAAGACCTGACACTGACTACTGTGCACAGAAGATTCCGGCAGATGATTTACTTCTTTGTTAAACCCTTAAGCTCTTTTAGCAGCATCTTCATTATTTTATTGCGTAGCCCGGGTTTAATACCCCGCCCCTTGGGGCGTTCATTGCTTTTAAAGATACCCCGTCCGCTTGCGGCGGGGTAGTTCATTCTCCATTAGCACCTTGAAAGCATCCGCATACCCTGTTGGCAATCTCATGTCCTTATCAGAAATCACATGACCGGCAATGTCAATACATAGTTCAATCAACATCTGCAAAGTTCTTTCAACAATCCTTTGTGTCTACCAGTCTTTTCTGTAGGCAGAAACGGAAATCATGGAAAATTCATTAATCTGACTAAGATATGTTTCCATCTCGGCAAGCTTTCTACCTAACAGAAGCTTATCAACCAATTCCGTATCTCCTTTCTAAAATGTCTCTTTCTTTGATAGCAAAATCAAAATATTTTCTCAGGGTAATGGATTCATATCTGTGTCTCAAAAAGGGATCTTTATCGATCAGAATTTTCCTGTTCTGCAAAATTCTTCCTGTTAAGCTAATGGGCGAGGTATTTAAAACAACGATGTCGACTTCGTCTGTATCGAGAACATTGGTTGTTTTATCGAACAAATCAAGATAATCCGGATTCTTGATATTTTTTATATAAACAGCTATATCAACATCACTTAAAGGGCTTTGTCTGTCTTTTAACAATCCTCCAAAAAGATACGCAAAGATGACATTTGAGTCATTCATAAAAAAACCAATCAGAGAGTTAATCCCTTGCTGGATGTTTTCCGGAAGTTTTTATAGCGTATCATGCTTTAACATAGCATATATAAAGCCTTTTGCAAAAGTCTCTTCATATGATTATTCATATATTTTTCTGCTAATATATCCGGTGGGTTAACTGCTCAGGTGCAAAGTGGCAGAGGCACAAAGGCACAAAGTTTAAAAGAAAGAAACAACTCACATCCAAGATGAAACATATCAAACTCACCCTCCAATATGACGGCACTGATTATTCGGGCTGGCAGGTTCAGGTAGAAGTTGCCACAATTCAGGGGCTTTTGGAGAAGGCATTATTTACTGTCACGGGTGAGCGAAACAGGGTCACTGGGGCCTCACGGACAGATGCCGGCGTTCACGCCTTTGAGCAGGTTGCAGCTTTCATGACTCAATCAAACCTGGGGCCTGAAGTTTTTCTTCGCGCCCTGAATGCGAATCTCCCGCAGGATATCAGGGTAATAAACGCCGATGAATGCCCTGCGGATTTTCATCCCCGCTACAGCGCTAAAAATAAGACATACTCCTATATCATTTCCCGGACAGGGGCTTATTCCGTTTTTCTGAAAAGATATTCATTGCAGATACACAGTCAACTGAATTGTAATGCAATGCAGGAAGCTGCCGGCTATCTGGCCGGCAGGCACGATTTTTCTTCATTCCGGGCCTCGGGCTGCAGTGCAAAAAACCCTGTGAGGGAAATTTCGGAAATCAGAATATCGGAATTTGAGAGAACCGGTTTTATGGGTTTCAGATTCAATGCCCCGGTCATCAAGATCAGCATACAGGCAAATGCCTTTCTGAGGCATATGGCCCGAAATATTGCCGGGACCCTGGTTGAGACCGGCAGAGAAAAAATCCCCCCTGAGAAAATCAAAGACATACTGAAAGCCAAAGACCGCCGCACTGCCGGGAAAACAGCGCCTGCCCGCGGGTTGTTTTTAGAGAAAATTGTTTATTGATATCAACAACATCGAACTCCTAATTTGTAATTCCGTAATAGTTCACAGTTGACAGTTACCGGTTTTAACTGCAAACCGTAAACTGATAACCTTTCCCCGCTTTTATCTACCCCACCACATTAAAGTTCCTCACCCTCAGTTTAACACCTAAATTTTTTGCAAGCGTATAACACTTGCCGACATCGATTTGAGGCACTTTAACAACTGTAATTTTTACGTCGGGGATATATTTTTTAGCCTCTTCGATGAATGATATGACTCCTTTAAAGGCATCTTTCATTTCAGGCTTGCATATTTTTTCGTACTTCTTCTCATTTTCAGCATCAAGACTGATCGACAGGCTGTTCACAATACCTTTAAGCTCAGGCAGTATATTTCTGCCGTGAATCATATTGCCGTGGCCGTTAGTGTTTATCCTGACCGTGCCGCCCTGGTCCCTGACCCATTTGGAAACCTTTTTTACAACATCAAGCCTCATGAGCGGTTCACCGATTCCGCAGAAGACAATCTCTTTATATGCCTTTGTATCCCTGATGGCTTTAATGACCTGCAATGCGGAAGGTTCTCTTTCAAGACGCAGGTTATGCCCTTTCACATAATTTGTGCGAAACCTGACGCAAAAAGCGCATCTGTTCGTACATCTGTTTGTGATATTCAGGTACAGGGAGTCTCTTATCTTATAAGCTATTTCTCCCTGTTCGGCAATATCTCCTATACTGAACAGCCTCATTGCATTGAGTCTCGTTATCCTGGCTATATCCGAAACACTCACGCCCCTGATCCCGGCCATGACTTCGGCAGTGTATTTCAAAAAAGAGGGCTCATTCCTCCTGCCCCTCACAGGCACAGGACTCAGGTAAGGGGCGTCTGTTTCAATAAGCAGGAATTCATCGGGAACAAGCCGGGCAACTTCCCTCAGTTTCTCTGCATTTTTAAATGTAACAGTACCGGCAAAGGAGATATAGAGGCCGAGTTCCATCGCCTTTTCAGCCATATCCATATCACCTGAAAAGCAGTGGAGAACACCCGGAGTATCAGTGGCCTCATCGCAAAGTATCCGCAGCGTGTCGTTTTTTGCTTCCCGGCTGTGAACAATAACAGGGAGGCCGAGGCTTTTTGCCAGGGCTATCTGTTGTCTGAATGCCTCTATCTGAACGCCTTTTGGAGAGTGTAAGTAGTGATAATCAAGGCCGATTTCACCGATAGCCACTACCTTCGGTTTTTTTGCCCACTCCTTTAATTCCTTGTATAATGTTCTATCTAATGTCTTTGCATCATGGGGATGAATCCCGACTGCGGAAAATACATTGGAGTACTGATTTGACAATTCAATGCCCCTGATATTTCCTTCCCTGTCAGAGCCTGCATTTATAATATACTTAATATTTGCATCCCCCGCCCTTTTGACAACCACATCCCTGTCATTGTCAAATGCATCCATATCAAGGTGGCAATGAGTGTCTATCAACATGAGTTTTATTGTAACTATTCAGTGCCTGGGTATAAACTCAAACAGTTGTCGTTTTTCTGTCATTCCGGCTTGTCCGGAATCGTTTCTTTAAGAAGGATTCCCGACTCGCTTCGCTGCGGGAATGACATGCTTTTGAGTATTTGCGTTATTTATACACAGACTCTATTCAGGGGCAGCGCAATATAAGCAATATTAAGGAAAGTTTTTATCCTTTTTTTCACTTTGTGCCTTTGCCACTATGTGCCTATGTGCCTCTCCGATCAGTTACGTTTTATCCTTCATATATAAGAATTATTAGTGTTAACATAAAAAAGGAGGAAACAAAACAAACACAAAATCCTCTTTTATGTTAGTGAAATATGGAGGATTTGTCAAAGCAGCGGCCTTGTAATTTTCTGTAGAATATGGTAATTTTTCAGATTATTACTTATTTTCTATAAGAGGGAGCCCATATGAAGAAAGCCGGCATAATCAGTGTTTTGAGAAATGAGAACGAAGAATATAAAAACCTTGAGGAGGAGCATAAAAGACTGGAACAATCTCTTAAGGAGATGAATAAAAAGAAATATCTTACACCTGATGACGAGATTGAGAGAAAAAAAATCCAGAAGCAGAAGCTCCAATATAAAGACCGTATGGCACGGCTTGTCAGGGAATATAAATAAGGGAATATAAATAAAAGACCGCAATTCTCCGGGGTTAATCAAATTTATCCATTATGAAAAGCAATACAATTAAAAAAGGCCTGGAAAGGGTACCGCACAGGGCATTGCTTTATGCTACCGGAATCCCGCGCACTGAAATGGGCAAACCGTTCATAGGTGTGGCCACAAGCTTTACGGACATCATCCCCGGACACACAGGCATGCGTGATCTTGAAAGGTTTATTGAAAAAGGCGTTCATACCGGCGGCGGTTATCCCTTCTTTTTCGGCATTCCGGGCATCTGTGACGGGATTGCCATGGGACACAGGGGAATGCATTACAGCCTGGCTTCAAGGGAGCTTATAGCTGATATGGTTGAGACCATTGCCGAGGCCCATCAGCTTGACGGCCTGGTGCTCCTGACAAATTGTGACAAGATCACTCCCGGTATGCTCATGGCAGCCGCAAGGGTCAATGTCCCGTCAATAGTCGTTACTGCAGGGCCGATGCTTTCAGGGCGCTTAAGAGGCAAAAGACTTTCACTTATAAATGATACCTTTGAGGCAATAGGAAAATACAAAAAGGGACTTTTGAATGATTCCGACCTTGCAGAGCTTGAGATGTGCGCCTGTCCCGGCTCGGGTTCGTGCCAAGGGATGTATACGGCAAACACAATGGCCTGTGTAACCGAGGCCCTCGGTATGAGCCTTCCCGGATGCGCAACATCTCTGGCAGTATCCGCTAAAAAGCGGAGGATTGCCTTTGAAAGCGGAAGCAGGATAGTAGAATTAGTGAAAAAGAAAATAACTCCCGCAAAGATATTAACCGGCAAGGCCTTTGAAAATGCCATAAGGGTTGATATGGCCCTCGGAGGGTCGACAAACACTGTCCTGCATATTCCGGCAATTGCCCATGAGGCAAACATCCCGTTGTCTTTAGAGCTATTTGATGAAATCAGCAGAAATACACCCCATATCTCAAACATGCTTCCCGGAGGGACACATTACCTCGAGGACCTGGAATATGCAGGCGGTATACCGGCTGTGTTAAAGAGATTAAAATCAAGCATGAATAATACCAATACCGTATCAGGAATGAAAATCTTTAATATTGCCGATAAAGCCGAGATTACAGATCCCGAAGTAATCAGGCCGCTTAAGAAAGCATACCATAAAGAAGGCGGCATTGCGGTCTTAAGGGGCTCTCTCGCCCCTGACGGCGCAGTCGTAAAACAGACGGCCGTCAGCAAAAAAATGCTGCGGTTTAAAGGCAGGGCAAGGGTATTTAACTCGGAGGAAGATACGTTAAAGGCGATTCTCGGCAATAAGATCAAGGCAGGAGATGTTGTAGTTATTCGCTATGAGGGGCCCAAAGGCGGACCGGGTATGCGGGAGATGCTGAGTTCAACCGCTACCATAGCCGGAATGGGATTGGGCGACTCAGTGGCCCTGATTACGGACGGACGTTTTTCCGGGGGAACAAGGGGCCCGTGCATAGGCCATATATCTCCCGAAGCAATGGAAGGCGGGCCGATTGCCGTTGTCAGGGATGGAGATACAATAAGCATTAATATACCAAAAAGGAAACTGGACTTACTTGTCAGTGATGAAGAGATAAAAAAGAGATTAAAAACATACAGGGCGATTAAACCCAAGATCAATAAGGGCTGGCTTGCACGGTATGCATCATTGGTTACATCTGCAAGCACGGGCGCTGTGATGAAAATTCAAAAATAAAAATCAAAACCAGGGTTTGGAGAACAGATGAAAATAAGCGGCGCTGAGATATTAATAGAGTGTCTGAAAAAAGAAGGCGTAAAACACATCTTCGGTTATCCCGGAGGTGTGGTGCTCAACATCTTCGATGTTCTTTATGATGAGAAGGAACTGGAGCTTATTCTTGCAAGGCATGAGCAGGGGGCTATTCATGCAGCGGACGGATACGCAAGGGCAAGCGGGAAAGTCGGGGTGGCAATTGTCACATCTGGCCCCGGGGCAACCAACACTGTAACGGGTATAGCTACTGCTTCAATGGACTCCATTCCGCTCGTGGTCTTCTCCGGACAGGTGCCGACCATGCTTATCGGCAACGATGCATTCCAGGAAGCCGATATAGTAGGGATTACAAGACCGTGCACCAAGCATAATTACCTTGTTAAGGACATAAAGGACCTGGCAAAAACCGTAAGAGAGGCATTCCATATAGCGTCAACCGGGAGGCCGGGCCCCGTGCTTATCGATTTGCCGAAGGACGTAACAGCAGGAACAACTGATTTCAAATGGCCGGGCGAGGTAAAGATCAGGAGCTACAACCCGACTTACCAGGGAAATAAATGGATGATAAAACAGGCCGCCCGGATGATAGCAAAGGCCAAAAAACCGGTTATCATGGCCGGCGGCGGCGTGATTTTATCCGGCGCCTCAAAAGAACTTAAGGGCCTGGCTGAGACAGCCAAAATCCCCGTTACCATGACCCTGATGGGACTCGGCGGGTTCCCGGGCACACACAAGCTTTCACTCGGCATGCTCGGCATGCACGGCACATATTATGCAAACAAGTCCGTTCAGGACGCAGACCTGCTGATCGGCATCGGCGTAAGATTTGACGACCGTGTCACAGGAAAAACAAGCGCCTTTGCCCCGGATGCAAAAATCATACACATTGATATCGACCCCACCTCCATCAGGAAAAATGTAAGGGTTGATCTGCCTGTTGTCGGGGATGTAAAGAATGTACTGAAGGATATGATTAAAGCAGTCAAAGAGCAGAAGGCCCAGTGGGATGCGCTCAGAAGCGCATGGTTAAAACAGGTTGATTACTGGAAAGAGGAGAAACCGCTCAGCTACAGACTCGACAAAAAGATAATCAAGCCCGAGTTTGTCGTAGAAAAAATATATGAAGTCTCAAAGGGCGAGGCGATAATCTGTACTGAAGTCGGGCAGAACCAGATGTGGGCGGCCCAATTCTACAAATATGACAAGCCGAGGCAGTTGCTCACTTCAGGCGGACTCGGCACAATGGGATACGGCTTTCCTGCGGCGATCGGCGCGCAGCTTGCCTGCCCCGGCAAGCTCGTTTTCGACATAGCCGGCGACGGGAGCATCCAGATGAACATACAGGAATTAGCGACAGCCGTTATAAACAAACTGCCTGTAAAAGTGGCGATCCTTAACAACGGTTACCTCGGCATGGTCAGGCAATGGCAGGAGATGTTCTTCAGGGAGCGATACTCACATACCAAACTTGACGTAATACCGGATTTTGTCAAGGTCGCCGAGGCATACGGCGCCGTCGGCTTAAGGGCTGAAAAGCCGGATGAAGTAGTGCCGGTTCTCAAAGAGGCGCTGAAGATAAAGGATAAACCCGTATTTATGGATTTTGTCGTTGACTGGAAAGAAAAGGTCTTTCCAATGGTGCCGGCCGGTGCGGCAATTGACGAGATGATTTTTGAAGAAGAAGAGAAAAAGTCTGAAAAGAAACTTAAGGCGGTAAAATAATACAAAGCTCAAAGATAGTTCAATAGTGGCTCGAAATAGTAAGTGATGTTGTTCCGTGCGCAGCGCTTACAACATTCAAATAACTTTTGAGCAACACTTAAACAATGAATTATCCGGAGGATTAATGAGGCATACGATATCAATACTTGTAGAAAATAAATTCGGGGTGCTGTCAAGGGTTTCAGGTCTCTTCAGCGGACGCGGCTTCAACATTGAAAGCCTTTCCGTTGGCGAGACTATTGACCCGGCGATCTCCCTCATGACCATTGTCACAAGCGGTGATGACCGGATTGTTGAACAGATAACAAAACAGCTCAATAAACTGATTGATATCATAAAAGTCGTAGACTACATGGAGGTCGAGCATGTTGAGAGAGAGATGGTGCTCATCAAGGTTGCCCCGAAAAAAAACGACAAGACGGAATTTCTCAAACTCGCGGAAATCTTCAGGGGAAGAATAGTGGATTCAGGGCAGGTCACTTTCACAGTTGAGATCACGGGTGATGAGAAAAAGATAGATGCATTCATAGAGCTGATAAAACCTTTCGGGATCAAAGAGTTCGTGCGTACCGGCAGGGTGGCGATAGCCCGTGAGGGAGTTAAAAAACCGAAATAAAAAGTTAACAGTTCACGGTTGACAGTTAACGGTTATTAGAAGAATGCAAAAAAGAGGTCAAGGTATAAAGCAAAAAAAAACCGTGAACTGGTAACTGTGAACGGTTACATAACCAGGGAGGAATAATGAAAATCTATTACGATAAAGACATAAAGAAAAATCTTTTAAAGGGAAAGACCGTCTGCATCATGGGGTACGGCAGCCAGGGACATGCCCATGCGAATAATTTAAAGGAAAGCGGTGTAGATGTCATAATCGGGATCAGGAAGGGCGGAAGCTTTGATAAGGCAAAAAAAGCCGGTTTTGAGACCCTGCCGCCCCAGGATGCCGCGAAAAAGGCGGATGTAATAATGGTCCTTCTGCCGGACGAAAACCAGGGGGACATTTATAAAGACGAGATTGCCCCGCACCTTAAAAAAGGCGCTTATCTCGGTTTTGCGCACGGCTTCAATATCCATTTCAACCAGGTTGTCCCCTCTGCTGACATAAACGTATTTATGGTCGCCCCCAAAGGGCCGGGGCATCTTGTCAGATCGGAGTATACAAAGGGAGGCGGGGTCCCCTGTCTTATCGCAATTCATCAGGACCCTTCAAAGAATGCAAAAGACCTTGCCCTTTCCTATGCATCTGCGATAGGAGGAGGAAGGGCGGGCATCATCGAGACCTCGTTCAGAGAGGAAACGGAAACCGACCTGTTCGGTGAACAGGTTGTCCTGTGCGGTGGTCTGACCTCGCTGATAACAGCGGGATATGAAACGCTCGTTGAGGCAGGCTATGCCCCTGAAATGGCCTATTTTGAGTGCCTTCATGAGACCAAATTAATCGTTGACCTTCTCTATGAAGGCGGCATATCCAATATGCGATACTCCATCAGCAATACCGCCCAGTTCGGCGACCTCACGAGGGGGCCGAGGGTCATCACAGAGGAGACCAAAAAAGAGATGAAAAATATCCTTGATGAGATCCAGTCCGGTGAATTCGCAAGGGACTGGATGCTCGAGTGTAAAGCAAACAAGCCCGTGTTTAATGCCCTTACCAAAAAAGGAGAGCGCCATCCCATAGAGGAAGTCGGGGCAAAACTGCGGGCCATGATGCCGTGGCTCAAAAAAGGCAAATTAGTGGATAAGTCAAAGGCATGATAACTCAGAACTCAGAACTCAGAACCCGGAACCCAGACTTTGCCGGGAACCTGTCCGGGTTCTGAATACATGTTTCAATTTGCTAAAGAAGGCTATCCTTTTATCATCTTCTTTGCTTCAATCACTGTTATTTCAGCTATCCTGGGGTTGAACTGGGGAGCAGCGCTTGCGTTGGTGCTTACGCTCTTCATGCTCTATTTCTTCAGAGACCCCGACAGGGTCACAACCACTGGCAGGAACGCATTCATCGCCCCTGCCGACGGGAAAATTATCCTGATTACGGAGGCAAAGGAAGACGAGGTATTAAACGAGAATAAACTGAAGATAAGCACCTTCATGTCGCCGTTGAACGTCCATATCAACAGGGCGCCGTGTGACGGCATTGTCAAAGATGTCCGGCATTACCCCGGCAAGTTCTATTCCGCATTTAAAGACGATGCCTCAATCCTGAATGAGCATATCACCATGCTCCTTGATTCTGATAATCACGGGCCGGTTGTGGTAAAACAGATAGCGGGCGCTGTTGCAAGGCGTGCGGTTTGCAGGGTAAAGCCCGGGGAATCACTTTCCCAGGGAGAGAGATACGGAATGATCAAGTTCAGTTCAAGGGTGGATATTTTTTTGCCTCTGGATACTGAAATTAAGGTACAATTAAACGACAAGGTTAAAGCAGGTGAAACAGTTTTAGGAGTCAGGAAATTGTAAGGGCAATTCATGAATTGCCCTTGCATAGAGTCTGTGTATAAACTGCTGTTTTTTATTTTTGTCATACCCGAAGTCTGTAGTCGGGTATCCAGAACTCACTGAAAAGACTGGATTCCCGCCCAACAGATCACGGGAATGACGGCTCTATTGTTGAGTTTATACACAGACTCTACATAGCTGAATTATGAGAAAAGGGATATACATATTACCGAATTCCCTGACGCTGGGGGGGATGTTCTGCGGTTTTTATGCCATTCTTGCGGCATTCAAGGGAGATTTCATATACAGCGCATGGGCGATATTAATTGCAAATATCTTCGACGGCCTTGACGGCTGGGTTGCAAGGTTAACTAACACCACCACAAAATTCGGGATTGAGCTTGACTCTCTTTCCGACCTTATAGCCTTCGGGGTTGCCCCTGCGGTCCTGATTTATAGTTGGGCATTACAGCCGTTCGGCCGTGCCGGATGGGGGGCTGCATTTCTTTTTGTCATATGCGGCGCATTAAGGCTTGCGAGGTATAACGTGCAGATGGGAACTGCGGAGAGCAAGGCATTTACCGGCCTGCCCATACCCGCAGCAGGCACGGTGGCGGCTTCCTTGGTATTGTTTTATAATGAGGTATGGGGCAGTCTGGGCGGAAGAAACTATACGATTCTTTTCCTGATGGTTTTACTTGCCGCGCTTATGGTCTGCACCATGCGATTTCACGGGCTGAAAGAAATCGACTTTAAAAAAAGGAAGCCCTTCTGGCTCCTGGTCGTAATTGTAGTGGCATTTGTTCTTATATTTATGTATCCTGAAATAGTGATATTTGCTTTCTCCATTATCTATGTTTTCTGGGGAATAGCGGAAGGAACATATGTTTTTCATAGAAAAAGAAAAGCAAAGGAAGCGTTGCGATGAGAATAGTAAAGATTTTTGATACAACACTGAGAGACGGGGAGCAGTCACCCGGTGCATCCATGAATGTCGCGGAAAAGCTCCGGCTTGCCGAACAGCTTGCACGCCTTGGAGTGGATATTATCGAGGCCGGTTTTGCAATAGCTTCCCCCGGTGATTTTGAGGCGATTAAAACCATTGGCAATGAAGTCGAAGGGCCTGTGATCTGCAGCCTTGCCAGGGCAAAAGAAGAGGACATCAAACGGGCATGGGAATCGCTCAAAGATGCCCCGAGGAGGCGAATTCACACATTCCATTCCACTTCCGACATACATCTGAAATACCAGTTTCGCATCAGCCGGGAAGAAGCCCTTAAAAGGTCCGTGGACATGGTCCGGTTCGCAAAGAGTTTTGTAGATGACGTAGAGTTCTCGCCAATGGATGCGACCCGTACCGACATAGGGTATCTGTGTGAAGTTATAGAGGCTGTTATAGAGGCAGGCGCAGTAACAGTGAATATTCCCGATACAGTCGGCTACAGCATTCCCGGTGAATTCGGGGCAATGATAAAAACCCTCCGTGACAGGGTAAAGAATATTGATAAGGCTGTTATCTCGGTTCACTGCCATAATGATCTCGGTCTTTCCACGTCAAACTCTCTTTCAGCAGTTCTTAACGGCGCAGGCCAGGTTGAGTGCACTGTCAACGGCATCGGCGAGCGCGCGGGCAACTGCTCCATGGAAGAAGTTGTAATGGCCCTGAGGACGAGGCGTGACTTATTTAATGCGGACACAAATATAAATACCGAAGAGATAATGCGCAGCAGCAGGCTTGTTACAAAGATTACCGGCATGTCCGTCCAGCCCAACAAGGCTATTGTGGGCGCCAATGCCTTTGCGCATGAGTCGGGAATACACCAGGACGGACTTTTGAAGGAAAAATCAACGTATGAGATTATCAGGCCAGAGACAATCGGGTTGCATAAAACAAAGTTTGTCCTCGGCAAACATTCGGGACGCCATGCATTCAGGACAAGGCTTGACGAACTCGGCTATACATTAAGTGATGAAGAAGTCAACAGCGCTTTCTATCGTTTCAAAAAACTGGCCGACCAGAAAAAGGAAATTTATGATGAAGACATTGAAGCGCTTGTTTCCGAAGAATTCACAACAGCGCCCGAGATATACAGTCTCACCGGCCTGAGTGTATCATCCGGTACGGACCAAAAACCGGCTGCCACTCTGAAACTCAAGGTTAATGGAGAATTGATCGAGAAAACCGGGCACGGGGACGGGCCTGTTGATGCGGTATTCAGGGCGATCACTTTAATAACCGGCGCCAAAAGCAGGCTGCTCAGGTATGAAGTCAAGGCTATCACCGGCGGCACCGACGCCCTTGGTGAAGTCGTCTGTTCACTTGAGGAAGGAGACCGGTCTGTCAGCGGCCACGGGGCTGATACCGACATCATCATTGCATCTGCCAAAGCTTACATAAATGCCCTGAACAAACTGGCAGCCAGGAAGAAGTAGAAGGGAGGAACAGTGACAATAACGGAAAAAATTCTTGCAGCCCATTCAGGCAAAGAAGAGGTATCAGCAGGGGGATTACTGAATGCAAAGGTTGATCTCATACTCGCCAATGATATAACAGCGCCCATTGCCATAACCGAGTTTAAAAAGATCGGGGCAAAAGACGTATTCGACAAAAGCAGGGTTGCCTTTATACCCGACCATTTTGCGCCTCAAAAAGACATCAAGGCAGCGGAACAGTGCAAAATGCTCAGGGACTTTTCAAAAGAATACGACCTCGACCTCTATTTTGAAGTGGGAAGGATGGGCGTAGAGCATGCGCTCCTTCCTGAACAGGGGCTTGTTGTCCCCGGAGACCTTGTCATAGGCGCTGACAGCCACACCTGCACATACGGCGCACTCGGCGCCTTCTCCACAGGCGTTGGCTCCACGGATGTAGCATCGGCAATGGCAACCGGCGAATGCTGGTTTAAGGTTCCTGAATCGATTAAGTTTATTTATTACGGCAATTTAAACAAGTGGGTCAGCGGGAAGGATTTAATCCTGCATACAATCGGAGACATTGGAGTCGACGGCGCTCTGTACATGGCCATGGAATTTGAAGGCGAAACAATCACATCCCTTCCAATGTCCGGGAGACTCACAATGTGCAATATGGCGATTGAGGCCGGCGGCAAGAACGGCATTATTGTGCCTGACGGGATCACAGAACATTATGTAAAAGGAAGGGCAAAGAGGGAATACAAATTCTATTCATCAGATAAAGACGCAAAATATGCTGAGATAAAAGAATACGACTGTTCAAAGATATTGCCGACTGTATCCTGTCCCCACCTGCCTTCAAATACAAAACCTGCGGCAGAGCTCTCATCAGTCACAATAGACCAGGTTGTTGTCGGCTCCTGCACTAACGGGAGGATCGAAGACTTAAGGGAAGCAGCAGAAATAATAAAAGGGAAAAAGGTCGCTCCCGATACAAGGATGATCGTTATACCTGCAACCCAGCAGATTTATCTACAGGCAGTGAAGGAAGGATTAGCCGGGATATTTGTGGAGGCTGACGCCGTTTTTTCCACTCCTACATGCGGGCCGTGTCTCGGCGGGCACATGGGAATTCTTGCAAAAGGCGAAAAGGCGATTGCAACCACAAACAGGAACTTTGTCGGGAGGATGGGACATCCTGAAAGCGAGGTTTACCTTTCAAATCCCGCTGTTGCAGCCGCATCGGCAGTGCTCGGCAGAATAGGAACCCCGGAGGAGGTAATATGATCTTGAAAGGCAGAGTCTGGAAATTCGGGAATAACATAGATACCGATGCAATAATTCCTGCGCGTTACTTAAATACATCCGACCCGGATGAACTTGCAAAACACCTGATGGAAGATGCTGGTAAGGAATTTCCTTCAAAAGTGAGCGCAGGAGATATGATCGTAGCGGAAGCCAATTTCGGGTGCGGCTCTTCAAGGGAGCATGCCCCTATTGCAATTAAGGCGGCAGGTATCCAGGCGGTTGTTGCAAAGAGTTTTGCCCGTATCTTTTACCGCAATGCATTTAATATCGGTCTTCCTATTTTTGAATCTGAAGATGCATCCGGGAAAATCAAAGAAGGCGATGAGATCGAAGTTGATGCGGATAAAGGCGCTATCAGGAACATTACAAGAAACGAGGAATACACTGCAAAGCCCATCCCTCCGTTTATGCAGGAGTTGATTTCTGCAGGAGGCCTGATTAAATGGACAAAGAAGCGGATAGAGGCTTCATAGCTGCCTGCCTTAAACTCTCCGGACAAGGGCGAAAAGAATTCGTAATAGTTCCGCTCCCTCTTTTTATTTCTTGAGGCGACATCTATCCTGACACAGGGGGATAGTGAGAGGTGTGCAAAGAACAATGTTACCGGTAATAAGTTCCTTCCGGCTGATTGCGTACAATTTCGCCGAATGTCAGAGAATGCAACACTGCGTCATCAAGACAGATAAACAGTAACGCGATATTGGCGCGCAGTTCATCGATATCACCCTGGGGTTCAACAATAATGTTGCCCTCGTTATCGATCGGCTGGTCAAGGTCACGAATTTGATCATCGGTCATATGGGCAATATCCCAGATTGATTTATCCCAAAGTTCGCTGAACTCCATACGATTGAAATTTACCTCACAGCAAAGAATATGTGCACGGGTTACGTGGTCAAGAACCTTCGGAATAGTAAGTCCGACTTCGGCGCTAAGTGCTTGTGGTTCCTGGTTGATAAGATCCTTTATCTTGGCTATAAGACCCGCTGATTTATCTACATAAATTTTTTCTGTAACTGTACCAATCGATTCCAAATTGCGGAGCGGTAAGTTGCCTAAAGAGGCGTTGATCGGAGCCAATTCAACAGCAAAGACGGCTGAGCGGCTTGTGTCCTTGCCTGCATTATCGGTAATACGGACAGTATATGAATGAGCGCCCGGCTTCAAATTAATTGGCGGTTTATATGAAAAGCCGTTTTCGGTCAACAGTAGTCCTCGGGCGCCATCCGTCACAGGTTCCCGATTGTCGATTATCAATTCAAATGAATCCGGATTGAAACCTTGCGCTCCTCTGTCTTTGAATTCCGCAGCGAACAGTGGTCGTGGTGAATCAACGGTATCGCCGGCTCCGGGCTTTAGATTGAAAATTTTCGGAGTGTCAAATGCTATATAAAACGACCATTCTGCCGTGGCCCGGTTACCCTGGAAATCATCAACATGCATTTCTACCTGATGCAACCCAACCGACATGTTCTCTGCTGGCTTGTAGTGGAAACCATCAGGGGTTATTTTAAGTCCGGGAGTACCGGGAGCTACATTAATCTGATCCGACACGCTAAAGCGATCAATGGTCATCATGAATGAAGAAGCATCAACGCCGGACCCACCGAAGTCATTAAAATTTGCGCGAATAACCGGCTGAAAAGCTTCGTACAAGACCCCCGAATCCGCTGGCAGACAATTACCGATCCATGGTTTTTTTTCTTCGGAATATTTTACATACAACCTGGTGCCTTTCCAGATAAAATGGTACTTTTCCCATTCTGCCGCAGCATTCTCCTCTAATTGACAATCGAATTTGTACCGCTCAAGACCGTTGGCAAGATACGCATAATCCCCGATCAGTTGATATTTTTCTGATTCAGGCTCAGTGGACACCTCATGCCACCCTTCTGAATTCGTATGCGGTTCGTGTTTCCAGCCGTAAAAAGAACCATACACGGTTGCGTCAAGATAGCCATCAATTCCGTATGGCGGTTTAGTCAATTTCTTTTTTCTCACCATTCTTCGGGTTAACAGCTTCAATTTGGGCATAGCTGTTGTTGTTAAAGAAACGCTAAATGCGTAAGCCCCCTCGTCGTGGCCTGCATATTGAACATCATGCGAGGAAATACGTTCCCCATTGACATACTCAGGTGTATATCTAATAATCTGAACCCTGTATTCTCCGGTCGGTTTATAACCCCCACTGGGCGGATACAGATAGTATTCCCTTTTTATTTGAATACCGTTGAAGAACTTAGCTCCAGACTCGCTGATTTTTAAATGTGCTTCCTGTTTATCCGGAACTTTTCTAAATCCCGTGCACCATACACGAATCCTGAATCTTTTTTCAGCCATGAGTAATCTCCTTTTTTTATTAATACGCAAATCAGGAGCAACCGCAAAGGTTGTCTGCTCCATCAAGTTGTGTACGCCCGGCATGGGCGTGAACTAAAGGGGTGAGGTTTCGGAAATAAAGAAACCAACTCCCCTGTGAACTCTGCTGATATAAAGAATATTAGCAGAAGTATTAGCCTAAGGCAAGGGCAAAACCGGAAGAGCAAGCCCTTGGCGTTAACAGGTGACAGTTCCCCTCCTGATAACGAGCAAAACAAAGAAACGGGCAGAAGCGGAAAGAGGCAGCGCATCAGGGAGGAATCCCTGATGAGATTGAGCAGAAGTCAGCATAAGCCATAGTAGCCGAACGCCTGAGGTAATGCTTGGGACATGGTGAAGGGCTGAACTCAGAGCAGGGAACTGCGAGTCTCAATCAGCTCTCAGCTTGACTTTGTATACCTCCAATGAAGCAAATCCTATGATGCTATTTAAATCTTTATTCATTTTCAATGTTATTGAACAAGGACAATCAACATTATCCTCACTTGGTAACTTATCCATTCTCCACTCGATAGTCGGACCAGGAATAATACTATCGTCTATATACATATAGCCTGCTTCTTTCCCTCCCCAACTATAAATTACAGTTGCTTTATCTTCATCAATTTTTTCAACAACTATTATCGTTTCCATCATTCCACCCCACTTGCCCTCCCAAACTCCTAAGAAGGCAGACAGTTCTGACGGAATATCATCAGATGGGGAAGCTATATCAAAACTTGATGGTAGTGGAGGCGGAGTCGTAGTAACACATCCCATGAATACAAATAACAGAAACAATATATAGCCCCAAATTATATTTCTTTTTTTATTTTTCATTTTTGACCCTTTTCAAATAAGCCCACATCTTTGCACCTGTTCCCTTCTCTTCCATAAATGCTTTTATTTTATTTAATCCCTTATCCATTTCGTAAGCAAACTTAGTCCCTGCAGGGTCTGTCCATTCTAATACTGGCCCAGACAATACAGATGATGTTGCATACATATTAAACCCGTCAGGGGTGTCTGGAGTGTATCCTATGGCAATTATAATTTTAGCTTCCTTATTGTTTATTTCTTCTACAACCAAATATGTTTCCACTAATCCGTTCCATTTGCCTTTCCATATTCCAGAAAAAGCAGCAATATTATTTGAAAGTTCTTCAGATGGAGGAACTATATTTAGGGTCTGTGTATAAATAGCTGCTTTTTATTTTTGTCATACCCGAAGTTTGTAGTCGGGTATCCAGAACTCACTGAAAAGACTGGATTCCCGCCCAAAGGACCGCGGGAATGACAGCTTAATTGTTGAGTTTATGGACAGACTCTATTTAAAGTTTCCGGAAGAGGGTTGATTGAGGCACAACTCAATAATCCTGTCCCAATTGATATGATTATGAATATTTTTGTTAAAATACACCGAATTGTTTGCATATATTCTCCTTTCATTTAAACACCGGGTAGGTCGGGAGGCTCACGCCTCCGTCGCCCCCTGAGAACTGTGCAAGCAAGTTTCCCGGCACACAACTCAAGCCTCCCTGTGTCATCGTAAATATACTCCATGGAATCGCCGGTTGATAAGGACGGGATCATAATGAAAATGCAGCACAATATTGCAAAGATAAGGGGGGGTAAAATTGAGATGTGGCGTTTTCATTACGTTGTCCCCGTATTGAATAAAACCCGTTATTCTGTTTATGGAGAAAAACTTGGATAAAGCAGCCCGGCAATTAATATAAGAAATATTGCTGAGAATGTCAAACTTGATAAACTCGTAATAAATCCTGAAAAGCAGTTTTTTGTCATACCCGTGAAAACGGGAATCCAGTCTTTTCGGGTAGTTACATGTTTCATAGATACCTGCTTTCGCGGGTATGACGACTTTTTACGAATGTATACGAATACTTAACAGTAAAAAAATCGTAATAGTTCAGCACCCTCTTCCTTTGCATTACCCACAAGACTGAACAGAACCTTCCCCCTTTGGAAAAGGGGGTTAAGGGGGATTTTTTAATAATATTCCCTTTGAGATTTTAAAAAACTTCTATATTCAGAATATCTCTCTCAATATCTTTAATCCAACCTTGTTCTTTTTTGTAACAAAAGACATTAAAATTATAAAATCCCCCCTCGCCCCCCCTTTTCCAAAGGGGGGCGCTGAATGTGGAATCCTTTTTCAGGCGATATAACAAAAATATTTTAAGTCTTTTCCATAAAGAAACAAGAGACCTTCATGAGGCCGGGTTAATTGAAATTACAGGCTCAGCCTGTTCATTTGAGACATACAAAAAAGGGGCTGATGCTTTCCAATGAAGTTTTTGAAAAATTCATATGAAAAAGCTAAATGGGGTCAGCAGGCAATAGCCAAAGCCTGTGAAAGATTCAGGAAAGAGACGCAGGAATTAAACGAATGGGCAGACTTGTTTTCAGATTCCAAAAGAATCAGGTTTGAGGCTGTTTCCCTCAATACTTAAGACAGCTCACTCATTGACCGATCTTAAAATCTCAGGAAGTATTTCTTCAACAAATTCCGAAGGACTCAGGATTTGGAATCCGTATTTGTTTTTTAATCCCGGTTTATTAAAATCCTTCTTATCACCGGTAACAAGATAATCAGCCTTGCCTGAAATCGCTGAGGCCAATACAGGAGCATCTTTGCCCGAAATATGTTTTGATAATTTATTTACCGTCTCCGGGGATGGCAAAGGAATAATCTCCAGGTTGATAACAGGGAGATATTTCTTGTATAAGGGGATAATGCCAGGCATCTTCTTTTTGAGATTTCTTTCTATTTCAATAATATTATATTGACCTGTTGCACCGGACAAAACAGGCAGGTTAAGGGATAATATATCAAGTATTACGCGGGGAGAACCTTTATCGGAAAGAAGACCTGATAATATGACATTTGAATCAAGGAAAATCTTATGCCTTCTTTTTGCCATATTTTTCCTTGTACAGGTCTTTCCTTTCTTCCTTAAGCCCGGACAGCAGGTCTTCGGGGGACAGTTGCGATGCCTTGAGAATCTTTTTTATCTCCCTTCTCGCTTCATCGAGCTCCAGTCTTTTAGGTGTGATTATAAGAGAATCACCCACAGGGATTATCGAAACCACCTGTCCCTCTTCAAGATGACACATCTCGCGTATTTTTTTAGGAATAGTTAGTTGTCCGCGGGCCTTTATTTCAGCAATAGTTGCTTTTACGGCTTCCATAGAACACCTCCTGATATAATATATTCATAATTCAGAATATCAGAATTCAGAAAAATAATCAATAATCTTTGATTTGTGCCGGTGTTAAAGGGTTCACATGCGCGAAGTGCGCGGGCTAATAAGGATTTAAAGTGCAAATCCTTCAATTGATTTTTTCGTTAAGTCTTTAAGTTTCATATTAACTCCCTCGATTCTCTTTTAAATTCAACAACCTGAATGAGCCGGGATTAAAAAAAAGGATTAATACTTAAATGGAGTAGCATTATACCTTGACACTCAATTCAGGAATTTAAAACGCTGGCGGTGTCACAATGAGATCGGCGCTCCTGATAATCAGGATTAAATGGTTCTTTATGAACATGTCCTGGCGCCCCGGGACAAAATCTCAACCCGGTACCTGGACCCGTGCTCACCGCCCACAAAAAAAGTATAAAATATTTTTTTCGGCAATGCAATATTTCAGGCTTTAACGTTCCTGGCTACGTGAATGTGCACGTTCAAAACATTTGCAAAAGTGAGAATTGCAGGGAGAAATATACAATACGTAAAATTCTTTCCCCAAGCTCACGCTTACAATCGGTTATCGTCAGATTTTGCTTTTATTGGAATTATTCACAACACCTGCTTGTAAATATTATGTGTCCTTGCAGAATTGTATTAATAATATACCTGCTTATAAATAACCTGAAACATTTTTAAAATTGTTGATTAACGGTTGAAAGAGAGTAACGCCGAATTAACCGATGCGAATCTGAACGATAATTTCATGCAACGTACCCTTTGACAACAAAAAAACAACCGAATGCAAAACAGTCACCGCTGGTTCGCATTCGGTTCAATGACTGGTTGGGCGGTTTTTATTTCTTAAGCCGTTCTATTTCCTGTCGAATCTGCTCAATTACTTCTTGATTCCCGATTTCTCCGTCCATGCTGAAGACTACAAATACTTTGCCGCCGTATTGTTCTTCAAATTCTGAGAAACTGGCTTTCATTCTTTCAGTTGGAGAATAATTGCCGAAGTTTGCTTTAGCCGTGATAGGCTTGATTTGAATGCCAAATGCTCTATCACCAACTTTTGCCACATAGTCGATGTCTCCTGCGTGATCAAGTTCAGTATCGGATTCTTCGAAAATTATGTCTGGAAAGAT
>DRDE01000208.1 GCA_011040095.1 Nitrospirota bacterium | reverse complement strand
TTACAAGACTTTCAAGATGGGAAAATGGTAAATTGATAAATAAGCTCATCAGAGTCGCTGATAGAGAAGGGGTCAGAAAACTCTTCAATAACTATAGAAAACACAAACAGGCTATAAATGAGTTTGTTGAAATTAACAACAAAGAGAAAGAATTACTGAAAAATATGATAAAATTAAAAACTGTTAAATATGAGTGATTAAGATAGCTTGGCAAAAAAGATAACTTATTGAAATATAAAGAGAATAAATTCTGAACTAACTATGCTGAACTATCGGAATGTAGGGTATAAGCGGCAGATAGCCTGAAAATTAAATATCAAAAATCAAAATGCAAAATGACAAATTAAAAATCAAATATTTTATTTTGCATAGCAAAAAGGCAGAACTATCCTGAACATTTTCCTATACCGGAAGCCGGAGAAAAAAAATTTTTGCATTTTAATCCGTCATTTTGATTTTTTATCTTTAATATTTGATTTAATCCGATATCAATGCAATTTACGGAAAAAAAATGTATAATTATGTTTCCGTTATTTTGAACTTAAACTAAAATGGAGGTGACTGGATGTCAGTTGAAGCAAACGTAAAAGATATAATAGCAAAACAGCTTGGTGTCGATATGGGAAAAGTAACCCCCGGTGCATCTTTTATAGAGGATCTCGGCGCTGACTCACTTGATACAGTCGAGCTTGTAATGGCTTTTGAAGAGGCGTTTAATGTCGAGATTCCCGATGAAGATGCGGAAAAGATATTAAAAGTTCAGGATGCCGTCAAATATATAGAAGACAAATCAGGCAACTAAGCACTTCTGAATTCTTAGGGATCAATGGAACATAAAAGAGTTGTAGTAACCGGTGTGGGAATGATAACCCCCCTCGGCACCGGAACGGAAAAATCATGGAAAAGGCTTCTTGAAGGGCGATCGGGCGTCAGGAAAATAACACACTTTGATCCTGACGGCATGATATGCCGGATAGCTGCGGAAGTCCCTGATTTCAATATTGACGATTTCATAGATGTTAAAGAGCAAAAAAAGATGGACAGGTTTATCCATCTTGGCCTTGCCGCAGCCACATTGGCAATGGAAGACTCGGGACTTAAAATTACGGAAAGCATTGCCGACAGAACAGGCGTAATTGTCGGCGCCGGAGTTGGCGGACTCCCTGCAATTGAACGTTATAGTCAGGTACTGAATGAAAAAGGCCCCAAAAGAATAACTCCTTTCTTCATACCGATGACTATAATAAATCTCACCGCGGGCCAGATATCTATCAGGTTTGGCGCCAAAGGGCCGAATTCCGCAGTTGCTACAGCCTGTGCAAGCGGCACGCATTCAATAGGTGACGCATTCAAGCTCATCCAGTGGGGAGTGGCTGATGCAATGATCTGCGGTGGATCAGAGGCCGTGATAACACCCTTAGGCATTACGGGCTTTTCTTCCATGAAGGCGCTGTCCACAAGAAATGATGAGCCTGAAAAAGCAAGCAGGCCGTTTGATAAAGACAGGGACGGCTTTGTTATGGGAGAAGGCGCCGGGATTTTAATCCTTGAAAAACTGGAACATGCCCTGAACAGGGGGGCAAGGATTTATGCGGAGATAATCGGTTATGGCCTGAATTCGGACGCATATCACATAACAAGTCCCGCGCCCAATGGTGAAGGCGCTGCAAAGTGCATGGAGGCCGCATTAAGGGATTCCGGTATCCGCACTGAAGAAGTAAATTATATAAACGCTCACGGGACCTCGACGAAATACGGCGATGAGCTGGAGACAGCAGCGATTAAAAAGGTATTTGACAAACATGCCTATGAACTATGTGTGAGTTCAACAAAGTCAATGATCGGGCATCTCCTCGGCGCATCCGGCGGGGTGGAAGCCGTAATCTGCACACTCGGCATCTTCAACAAAATTGTACCGCCGACCGTAAACCTTGAAAATCCCGATACCGGGTGCGATCTTGATTATGTGCCCCTGAAAGCAAGGGCCCTTGATATAAATATAGCGATGTCCAACTCTTTTGGATTTGGTGGAACAAATGCGTGTATCCTCTTCAAAAAATTTAACCGGTCTTGAAAACTCCATAGGTTATATTTTTAAAAAAAAATCTCTTTTAAAAGAGTCCATTACTCACAAGTCATACGCCCATGAAAAATCGAGGGAGAATATTTTATTTAATGAGCGTCTTGAATTTTTAGGCGACGCGGTTCTCGAATTAATTGTCGGTGAAAATCTTTTCAATGCCCATTCGGAATACACTGAGGCCGACCTCTCTAAAATCAAGGCATATGTTGTGCAGGAATCAACATTGGCGCAAACTGCAAAAGAACTCGATATAGGGTCATACCTCCTCCTGGGCAAGGGCGAGGAAATAACCGGCGGCAGAAAAAAGCCTTCCCTTCTTGCCGACGCCTTTGAGGCCCTCCTGGCCGCAATCTATCTGGATGGGGGATACAAAAAGGCAAAAAAATTTGTGCTCGATCACTTAATGAATAAAATAGAAGAGATTGAGGCAAACAGGCACATATTTGATTTCAAGACAAAACTCCAGGAAATCGCCCAGGCGCAATTCGGCGTCCTGCCGAGATACATTATTCACAAGGAAGAGGGTCCTGAACATAAAAAGACCTTTGAGGTAAAAGTTTTTATCAAGGACGATTTCATAGGTTCCGGTAAAGGAAAGACCAAAAAAGCCGCTGCACAGAAGGCTGCCGGGGAAGGGCTGAAAAAAATCGAAGAGGGCAATGAAACTAACTTATAAAAAATCGGGTGTCGACATAAACAAGGGCAATAAATTAGTAGATATAATCAAACCCCTTGCACGCTCAACCTTCAAGCCGTATGTCATGTCCGACATCGGCTCTTTCGGCGCTTTCTGCAAATTAGATACATCCCGTTATAAAAACCCGGTTTTAGTAAGCAGCACGGACGGTGTCGGCACTAAACTGAAAATTGCTTTTATGCGCAACAGACATGACACGGTCGGCATCGACCTTGTTGCCATGTGTGTAAATGATATACTCACAAGCGGGGCGCAACCTCTTTTCTTCCTTGACTACTTTGCATCAGGAAAACTCTCGACAAAACAGGCAGCGGATGTTATCAGGGGCATTGCCGAAGGCTGTAAAATGGCGGACTGCCCGCTTATCGGAGGGGAAACCGCCGAGATGCCCGGATTTTATGATAAGGGAGAATATGACCTGTCCGGGTTTGCAGTCGGTGTTGTTGACGGAAAAAAGATTATAAACGGTTCCGGGATCAGGAACGGAGATGTGCTTATAGGCCTTTCCTCAAGCGGCCTTCACAGCAACGGCTATTCACTTGTCAGAAGGCTGTTTTTTGACATTAAAAAATACGGTACCGGAAAAAGAATAAAAGAACTCGGCTGCACAATCGGCGAGGAACTTCTGAAGCCGACAAGAATTTATGTAAAGAGTATTTTGAAAATCATCCGGAGTTTTAATGTGAAGGGGATAGCCCACATTACCGGCGGAGGACTCACTGAAAACCTTCCGCGCATACTCCCTCAAAAGGCAAAATTAAAATTTGTCATTGAAAAAGGAAGCTGGCCGGTCCACAAAATATTCGGCCTCATTCAGGCAATGGGCAATGTTCCTGATGATGAAATGTATAAAACCTTTAACATGGGAATAGGTATGGTTCTGGCAGTAAATCAGGGCGATGCGCAGAAAATCGTCAAAAGACTTAAATCCCTTGGAGAGAATGCATTTATAATCGGGCGGGCGGAAAAAGGCAGAGCACCGGGGGTTGAATATGTCTGAGACATTAATTTTAGGAGTTCTTGCCTCCGGAAGGGGCTCAAATTTTCAATCTATTATTGACAGCATTGATTCAGGATTCCTGAATGCAAAAATCAGTGCTTTGATAACGGACAATCCTGAAGCATATGCAATTAAACGGGCCGGGAAGCATGGCATAGAAGCGCTTGTTATAAAGCCGCGCGATTTTTCAGACAGGAATGCATACTATTCTCACATTGCAGGGGAACTTAAAAAAAGAGGCGTTGAATTAGTTGTGCTGGCAGGTTTCATGAGAGTTGTCGGAAAGGCGCTTATCGATGAATACCGGAATAAAATAATGAACATCCACCCTGCCCTGCTGCCTTCATTCCCCGGTCTTCACGGCCAGAAACAGGCTGCTGATTACAGTGTAAAGATTTCAGGCTGCACGGTTCACTTCGTAGATGAAGGCATGGACACGGGACCGATAATAATACAGGCGGCAGCGCCTGCATATCACGATGACACGGAAGAGACCCTCTCCGAAAGAATTCTCAAACAGGAGCACAAAATCTTCCCTTATGCGATTAAGCTTTATTCAGAAGGCAGGATATCTGTTGAGGGAAGAAAAGTTGCTATAAAGGGATATAGAGAAAATTCCGTTATGATTAACCCGCCGCTTCAGACCTGAAAGCTGATGGCTGAACTGTTATGATTAATATTCATTTTACCTCTTGACTGCTAAAAATTTCATAAATTCCTTTACATCGTAAGAAAACAATAATTGTATCTCTTTGCTAAGAGTAAACCCCTGAAATTTTCCGGCGCAATTTTTCAACGTATAATGCTCTTGAATTAAACAAGGGTATCTGCTCAGGTCTCCCCCTTTGGCAAAGGGGGATTAAGGGGGATTTTTAAATAATATATTCATTAATAAAATCTCCCCTAACACAGGGGGGGGGATGGACATTAGAGAATTAAATGCTGTTGCAGTGCTCGGTGCATAATCCCACCGCAAGTGACCGCGAAATCCCAATTAGATTGACCGGCAAATCCCAAATATCGTGACCGGTTTTCGATGAAAACAGGAATTCCATTTAAGAGCCGTAATTCGACACAAACGTATAGGTTATTGTAGACCTCCAAACAACTAAATCAAGGAGGATACACAGTGGCCAAAAAGAAGAAGAGGACAGCAATGCGAAAGATAAGAGAAATTTTAAGGCTGCATTTTGACAGCAAATTAAGCAACCGGCAGATAGCGGATGCGCTGCAAATGTCAAAGACAAACGTATATAACAGTCTAAGCAGATTTAAAGAGTCGGAGCTGACATGGCCGATTCCTGAAGACATGCCGGACACAGAACTTCAAGAGGGCATATACAGCGAAAAACCCTTAAAGGGAAAAGAAGACATACTGCCGGATGTTCAGTATATACAGGAAGAACTGACACGACCGCATATGACCCTGGAGCTTTTATGGAAAGAATATGCACAGGACAATCCGGAGGGGCTGAGCAGGAGCAGTTTTTACCGGCATTATCAGAAATACCGTAAGGGCCTGTCAATCAGCATGAAAGTAATCCATAAGGGAGGGAAGAAAGTCTTTGTAGATTATAGTGGAGATGGGTTGAGATATTTCAACCGGGAAGAGGGCAAGTGGGAAGAGACAGGGTTTTTTGTAGGCAGTTGGGGAGCCAGCAGCCACACATACGCCGAATGCACAGCCAGTCAGAGTGGTCAGGACTGGGTAAAGTCCCATATACGGGCAGTGGAGTATTTCGGGTGTGTGCCGAAGGCATTTGTCCCTGATAATTTAAAAAGCGCCGTAACAAAGGCAAACTTCTATGAGCCGGAAATCAATGCATTATATGGAAAATTTGCCCAACATTACGATACAGTAATTCTGCCTGCCCGGGTACGCAAACCCCGGGACAAACCGGTAGTGGAGAGCAATATCCTTCATCTTCAGCGATTCATCTTCGGTCGTCTTCGTAATCACACGTTCTTCAGCCTTGCGGAGCTTAACCAGGCAGTATGGGAAGCATTGGAGCTTTATAATGACCGACCTATGCAGCAATACAAAAAATCCCGCAAAGAACGCTTTAAACTGATAGATAAACCCTATGCTTTGCCCTTACCCACAAGCCCGTTTCAGTTCACCCAGGTCAAATACGATGTCCGGGCAGCCCCGAACTATCACATAGAATTCGACAAACACTACTACAGCGTACCCCATGAAATAGCGCGTGAATGTGTAGATGTATATCAAATCAACAATATCCTTGAAATCTACCATGACGGCAACCATGTATGTCGCCACAAAAAAGAGCCGCCGAATTACCGGTATACGGCCAGAAACAACAGGCGCCTGTCCCGGATGATAGGCAGGGCAAACTTTAAACCGGAGCAGGCCTGTATTGAGAATATCCATTATGATTTAAGCCGTGGTTTTGCCAAAACAGACATGATGCAGTTTAAATCAAAGACCTGGATTGAAAACTCTCACCATGTCATTATCACCGGCCCCACCGGAACCGGCAAGACCTATATTGCTGAAGCTATAGGTCTTTATGCCTGCAAAATGGGATACCCTGTCCGGAAAATCAGGTATAAAAGATTGTTTGAAGAAATACAGGCGGCAAAAGGAACCGGCGGGTATCTGAACTACCTGCGGAAGCTTCAAAAGATTAAAGTCCTGTAACTATTCAGGTAGGCACAAAGGCACAAAGTGAAAAAAAGAATGAAAAACTTTTCTTGTATTTCTGTAACCCTTTGTGCCTATGTGCCTTTGCCACTTTGCACCTGAATAGTTACAAAGTCCTTATAATTGACGATTTTGCCATGCAGCCTGTAACTCAGGATCAGCTCTGCGACCTGATGGACCTTATTGAAGAACGCGACCAGTTAGGCCCGGTTATTATTACTACTCAATATCCGCCTGATAAATGGCATTCTTTGTTTGATGATCCCACTATAGCCGATGCTATCTGTGACAGGCTTATTCCAATTGCCATAAAACTGAATCTCAAGGGTAAATCTTTAAGGGGTAAAAAAAGCCAAATAGAGAAAAAACGGCTTTTATAAATGAGCTGTAATCGATTTTTCAAGGCAAAGACGATCTCCGGCCTATGCTGATTTCAGCTTTTCACTCCGGTCTGATTCGCTGAGGCGATATGCAGAGAAGGTCAAATGTTATATGAAAAACGCAGAAGATTTGTGAAAAGCCAAAGGTATTATAGCCGTGTGTAAATGTGGAAAACTGCTTACTCCCTGTGTCATATCCTTGAATCAACAGCAAATCTTTTTTGTCATCTTCATTCTCGTTATCCCTGCGCTTAGTCCGGGTCATTAATCCTTGGCATTACTGGGTCAGATTATTTTAGCGCCCAAGTCCATGTCCCTTACAAGTTTGATTAATTTTAATTTAACTGCACGATAAATTATAGCAGATTATAAACCATAGATTGTTTTTGTAAAATGTGTAGACCTGACACCACGGATAGACCTGACACCACGGACACCACGGATGACACCACGGACACCACGGATGACACCACGGATTTTATCGCCTCTTATTATGCTTTTGGTGGTTTCAGTCAGTTAATCCTTATATTTCATTTAATCGGTTGGCTTATTTTTGTCATCTTCCGTTTTTTTTACGAATTGACTAAGTTTCAGTATTCCAAGAGAGGTTAACCAGCAAGCAATGAAAATGCGAAGAAAAAACATAATCCCATCCCATCTGAAAATAGTAAGCCCGAGTGATTGTTTGGCAGCATCAATTTTACCAGCGTCAATATACTGTATAAGTCGATCGTATATAGTATGTGCAGATAAATTCCAGAATGATAATGGTAAGAATAATACCAGTCCGATTATAAATATGTGCGAAGGAATTTTCATGCTTTTGTATGCATCAGGGTATTTAATAGCAAACCAAATTATACCCCCGACAACTGTAACTAATGTTGTAATGATAGTTGTATTCATATTATTTTTTGCCTAACGTATAGAGTTTTATCCGCAGTGCCGGAGGCATTGAGGATAAAACATGTTGAACGAAGCCGCAGTGTTCACCGTGATAATATAACTCTTCCTATGGGGATTGTAAATGGTTTTTTCTTAATCTGTCTCTGATGTGAAGGCCGATAATACGCTGAAGCGGCAAGTGGTCTGAGAATGAGTGTTTGGCAGGTTGTCCCGGTAGATAAGGCGGTGGTCTTTTGAAGGCAAAAATACCGTTTCAGGAGGCGCCTGCCCATCAGTTTTTTGATATTCGTTTTTTTGTGTCTCTGTATTTTGTAATCCACTTTTGTTCATCATGAAGAGTCCATGTATTTTACACCCAATAGGCAAGAAATTTAAGGGAGGGTGGGGCTCCCCTGTGGTGAGGCAACATTCCTTTATTTGTCCCTCTCAACTATGCTCAGGATGGGGATGAAGTATTCTGCGATTTCTGAATCTTCGCCCATGTATCACGCAAAGTCACGGTACGGTTAAACACTAATCGGTTGCCGGAAGAGTCGGGATCAACACAGAAATAACCAAGTCTCTCAAACTGGCATCTGCTTCCCGGCTCTGCTTCTGCCAAGGCGGGTTCAATCCGGCATGATCTCAATGTTTCAAGAGATCCCGGATTTATATAAGCTGTAAAATCAGTATTATCCTTATCTTCCTCAGGGTCCGCTTTTTTAAACAAATGATTATAAAGTCTTACCTCGGCCTCGAGTGATTGTCCGGCTGAAACCCAGTGGAGCGTGGCCTTGACCTTTCTTCCGTCCGGCGCGTCGCCTCCCCTTGTTGCAGGGTCGTAAGTGCAGTGCAGTTCAATTACTTCACCTGTCTGCCCGTCCTTTATCACATCAACGCATGTGATAAAATATGCATAGCGAAGCCTTACTTCACGTCCCGGCGCGAGTCTGAAATATTTTTTCGGGGGATCTTCGCGAAAATCATCCCGCTCAATATATATTACTTTTGAAAACGGGACCTTCCGTGTGCCTGCGCTTAAATCTTCAGGATTATTGATAGCATCCAGCTCTTCCACCCGGTCTTCGGGGTAATTTGTTATGACCACTTTCAATGGACGTAAAACAGCCATCACACGGGGAGCGGACTTGTTTAAATCTTCCCGGATGCAGTATTCGAGCAGGGCCATATCAACCGTGCTGCCGGCCTTGGCCACCCCTATGCGGTCACAGAAGTTCCTGATGGATCCGGGCGTGTAGCCGCGCCTGCGCAAGCCTGAAATTGTGGGCATCCTCGGATCATCCCATCCCCTGACATAATTGTCTTCCACTAATTTCAGCAGCTTTCTCTTGCTCATTACAGTATGGCTGAGATTTAAACGGGCAAATTCAATCTGCATAGGATGAAAGATATTCAACTGATCGAGAAACCAGTCATACAACGGACGGTGATCTTCAAATTCGAGGGTGCAAAGGGAATGTGTGATGCCTTCAATGGAATCCGAAATACAATGGGTAAAATCATACATTGGATAAATACACCACTTATTGCCTGTCCTGTGATGTTCGGCGCGCTGGATGCGGTAGATAACCGGGTCGCGCATATTAATATTACCGGATGCCATATCGATTTTTGCCCGGAGTGTGCGGGAGCCGTCCTCAAATTCGCCTGCGCGCATCCTTTCAAACAGGTTGAGGTTTTCTTCCACTGAACGGTTTCGATACGGGCTTCCTTTTCCGGGCGCTGTTAAAGTGCCCCGGAATTGCCTGACTTCATCAGCGCTCAGGTCACAGACATACGCCCTGCTGTCTTTGATTAGCTGAACGGCATACTGATATAATTTCTCAAAATAATCCGAGGCATAATACTGCCTGTCACCCCAGTCGAATCCGAGCCATCTCACATCCTCTATTATTGATTCCACGTACTCGGACTCTTCTTTGGCAGGGTTGGTGTCATCGAAACGCAAATTGCAGAGACCGTTGAATTCAGCCGCCACACCGAAGTTGAGACAGATGGACTTGGCATGTCCTATATGGAGATATCCGTTTGGCTCAGGAGGGAAACGGGTGTGGACGCGACTGTCGTTTTTATTGTTTTTTATATCCTCTTCAATTATAGTCTTTATGAAATTCGATGGATTTGCTGGTTCAGCCGGG
>DRDE01000207.1 GCA_011040095.1 Nitrospirota bacterium | reverse complement strand
GTCGGGATATGTATTATTCCCGGTTTCAGATATTTGCAGGCCAACTCAACAATTTGAGGAAGATCCCTGCGAAGATAAGGTTCCCCCCCGCTGAAATTCAGGAAGAAAATGTGGCCTATGCTTTTAAACAGCCTTTCAATTTCATCCAGTTTTAAATCTTTTTCTTTTCGTAAAGGCTCATGTTTATACATTGCCCCGATGTTACAGGTCTTACAGTTCGATTGACAGGCTGCGGTCACTGAATATGTCAGGACAATCGGATTAGCTGGATGCACAAACCCCATTCGTGCTAATCTGTAATTTATTACCTTAGGAAAAAGTTCAAAGAAATTCATTTTTGTATTTAGATAGAAGAATGTATTATTATATAATTTTATAACCTAAAAATAAAACTTAATAATACTTTCATATCACCGGGCCGGCACAATGGAAATGAAAAAACTGAACATTCTGGTTACGGGCGCTACAGGCTATATCGGATCCTGTTTAGTCCCTGCTTTAGCTAAAGAGGGCCATAAAACCCGTTGTCTGGTAAGGAAAACGAGTGATATTTCCAGACTGAAAGGGCTGAAAAATGTAGAGTTTTTTTACGGAGACACCGCTGATCCGGAATCAATAGCCGGCGCAGCAAAGGATATGGATATTGTCTTTCATCTGGCAGTACTGGGACATTTGAAGAAAGGCATGGAAGAAGATTACACGCGTGTCAATATATCGGGGACCAAAAACATCATTAATGAAGCCATGCGTTCAGGCGTTAAAAAGATAATCTATACAACTACCAGCGCAACTCTGGGAATAATAAATAAAGAGATAATTACCGAAGAAGACGCCGGATTCCCTGTTACCGATTACGGGAGGTCCAAGTTCAGGGCGGAAAATGAGATTAAAAATTTAATAAAGACCGGATCAGTTCCTGTTGTAATGCTCAGGCTTACGCACGTTTATGGGCCCGGGGAACAAAGGGACCTCTACAAGATCATAAAACTGATGAAAAAAGGGATATTCCCGCAGGTGGGTTTGTCAGAGAACCTGTACCCGGCAGTTTACATTGACGATGTAATACAGGCATTATTAAAGGCAATGGAGTTTGGGAAAATCGGAGAGACTTATATTATTACCGATGCTGAATCACATGATCTCAAAGATATCCGGAAGATAGTAAATAAAGAGCTTAATAGAAAAATAAATATTTATCCTGTTGTGCCTAAGGACTTAACAATCTTCATGCTGCACGTCCTCGGAAAATTGTTTTCAATTCTCGGAAAAGAGCCCCCTTTCAGTGCAAAGAATATAAAGTCAATAACAGCAGGCCGGAGGTTTTCCATAGAAAAGGCTAAAAGGGAATTACACTATAATCCCGAGGTATCCCTTGAAGAAGGGCTTCATAAGACCATTGAATATTATAAAAAGAACAAGTTACTGTAAATGTTAATCCTGTCCGGATAATCCTGAAAATGGAAAAGATACTCAAACATGAGGTTGAAGGTTTTGGCGTTACTTACGACCGGTATGTAATGTCCCGGCACCAGCAGATCTTAACGAGAGACTTGAATCTTAACAAAATACTGGAAGCGCCCACACACGGGGCAAAGGCAGCCTCTTCGATTTATTCATTAGGTTTTGCACAGGCGGGGTGCGAGGTAAATTTAGTTAATCCCGACGATAAAATGATCGGGGTCTGGAAACGTCTGGGGCTGGATAAAAATTTAAAATTGCACAGGGATATCGATGTATACAATATGCCTTTTGAGGATAACTCCTTTGATCTGGTCTGGAACTTTGTAACCTTTACAGAGCTTAAAGATATACCGGCTTTTTTAAAAGAGATGAAAAGGGTAACCAGAAAATATATCTACCTGATTTCCTGCAACAACTTTCAGCTTGGCTATCCCCTGCACAGGTGTATACATAAAATTTTTGGTTTTCCGTGGAATCACGGCAATACCTATTTCAACTTCGTCGGCAATGTTAAAAAAGAGCTCCGTAAAACAGGTCTGAGGATTTCTGAATCCGGAGCCATTGATACACCGCCGTGGCCTGACCCTGTCGGGCCCAGAGACATTCGACTGCACAAAAACTTCGGCAAGGATAAACAGTATATCCCTGAATGGGAAGTCCCGATTGAAAAATATATGAAAACAGGCTTCCCTCTCTGGATCAAAACCCTGGGCGCCTATGATATT
Source organism: Nitrospirota bacterium (assembly GCA_011040095.1). Taxonomy (GTDB): domain Bacteria; phylum Nitrospirota; class Thermodesulfovibrionia; order UBA6902; family UBA6902; genus BMS3ABIN06. Next base: position 1,845 of record DRDE01000207.1, on the reverse strand, counting down.
GCCCTGCGAAAGGGCTATCTAAAACTCCCCTTTTCCCATCTGTTCTACGTTCTGGCTGAAAAATAACGGTTGCCTCATCCACAGACTTCCAGGAAAACTCCTCCATATCCGGTTTGTCATTAATGTGCGCAGCCGGCAAACGCTGAACGATACAGGCTTTCTGGCCGGTAGCGTTGCAAAAAACCTCCTTTGCTGAAGCATGACTTCTTAACCCCCACTTTGAAAAAGTGGGGCGAAGCCGAGATACCCTTATCTAATGCTCCTCATGTTCCTCCTCATGATCCTCAACGCCTGTGCCGGTTAATTCTATATTAAGTGTCGGCGTATCAGGATCATTGCTGTCAATGCCTATGAGCGCATTAAATGTCGTTTTCTTTGTCGGGCTGAATACCGCTTTTATAGTGCAGCTTCCTGATGGCGCTATTGTCTGATCTGAACAGGTGTCATTCTGTATGCTGAACTGGTAGGGGTTTGTGCCTGTCAGATACACCCCGCCAATTACAAGGTCTGCACCACCGGTGTTTGAGATTGTGAATGTTGCGGGTAGAGATGTCGTCTCTTTACGAACACTGCCGAAATCCTTGTCTGCCGGTGTAACAGCTATATTTGGAACTTCTCCCGACAAATCGCTGTCAAGCTTTGAAATAAAGACATCATAGCTGCCATTAAAAGTTGTATCATACGCCCCCACAGTTGTCGGATAATCAGATGACCCTGTCCATCCTGCAACAAATACATCCCCTGAGGAATCTATGGCAAGGGCATAGGCATAATCATAAGTACTCCCTCCAATAAATGTTGATGAGACAAGGCTTGAGAGCCTGCTGTCAAGCTTTGATACAAAGACATCACTGCTATTATATACTGTATCATACGCACCTTCAGTTGTTGGATAATCAGATGACCTTGTCCCTCCTGCCACAAACACATTTCCTGAAGAATCTATGGCAAGGGCCTCGGCATCGTCATAATCACTTCCTCCGATGAATGTTGATAAGAGAAGGCTTGTGAGATTGCTGTCAAACTTTGATACAAAGGCATCATGATAGCCATTATGTACTGTATCATACGCACCGATAGTTGTTGGATAACCAGATGAGTGTGTCCTTCCTGCCACAAACACATCTCCTGAAGAATCTATGGCAAGGGCCTCGGCATAATCATTAACATTCCCTATCCCTCCAATGAATGTTGATGAGAGAAGGCTTGAAAGATTACTGTCAAACTTTGATACAAAGACATCTCTGTAGCCATTATGTGTTGTATCATACGCACCTTCAGTTGTCGGATAATCAGATGAACCTGTATGTCCTGCAACAAACACATCACCTGATAAATCTATGGCAAGAGCAGAGGCAGTATCCTCAGAACTCCCTTCAATACTCCTTCCAATAAATGTTGATGAGAGAAGGCTTGAAAGATTACTGTCAAGCTTTGATACAAAGATATCACCACTCTTATCATATGTTGTATCATACGCGCCTTCAGTTGTCGGATAATCAGATGAATATGTCCGTCCTGCAACAAACACATTCCCCGAAGAATCTATGGCAAGGGCACGGGTGTTGTATAGCAAATTAAACTAACCCCCCAAGCCGCAAATTAATCAAAATAAGCCAACCCAAAGAATAAGCCATTCAGATTAAAATAACCGGAACAAAGATCAAAGAAAGGAACCCGAAGCAGGGAGAGTTATGTTTGGATGACGAAGAACCTCCACAGCTTCGGGCAAGGTGAATAGTATTGTCGCTTTTTTTCATGTTATGTTTCAAGGAAATAATAAGGCTTGGGCGGAGGTATCCGTTTCCAAGGCCGCCGAATTGTTTAAAAGAAGGATGTAAGAGC
>DRDE01000206.1 GCA_011040095.1 Nitrospirota bacterium | reverse complement strand
GGGCCTTTTGTTCTTTCAGGGGTAAAAAAACAGAATGTCTCCTGCGCCGGTCTTCTAAAGCTCCTATGCCGTTGTTATGGATATTTCTTATGACTGTTTTAACGGACTCTATCGGCATACCGGCCTGCCTTGCTATGGATGCCCTTGTTACTCCAAGCAGATAGAGCGAAAAGCAGATAATACGTCTGATTACTGCAGCCCCGAAAATTTGTGTTGCTCTATTCATTCTTTCTCGTGAAAGCTTATTGTCAAACTGTATGTCCCGGCAAGATATAATCACTTAAACCTCCTCATAACAAACCCCCTTTGAGCTATGTTTGTCTTTTTGAATGCTGTAATAGCAAGGCTATTTCCTGTAATTATATCATTTAGTGGGTTTATTGTAAAGCTTTATGGTGACTTCTATTTTGCCATTTTAGCTGTTGAATCTTTTGGGACACGGCACTAGTTTAAAGGAGAAGGAGGGGGATTATGAACAAAAAGTTATTCATGGGATTAGCAGTTCTGGTTTTTTCATTAGCATTGGTTGCCGGAACCGCATTTGCGGCAGGCAGTGGCGGCAAAACTATTGATATTTCAACTATATATATGGTTGATTCAGAGGGAAGCACCACACAACAGGATATATTCGGCTGGAATGACACTCCCTGGCTGTATTTTGAACTCCCGTCAGACGCCGGGTCCAATAACATAGTAGCAGAGTCATGGTGGTATGATGCGGACGACGTTCTGCAGGGCCATTTAGTAAGCTATGACACGTCAACAATATGGCAGACACTGGGAGATTGGGATAATGTCAAGTCATTAGATGGATGGACCGTAACAGCAAAATACACTGCCACGGGCCCTAATACTAATGGCGCCGGGTCAACCGGTTTTACTGTTACACCCGAGCCAATAAGCACAATCCTCTTTTTAACAGGAGGCGCTACATTAGGAATCAGGCGCTTCTGGAAAAAGAGAATGAGCGCATAGGGGAAAAGAGAAGAATTATTTATGTTATGCCTGAAAAGGCGTCCTGTAACAGGACGCCTTTTTTGTTTTAGCGGTGCAGGCAAATATACAGGGGATTGATATGTTACGTTTTTCCCAGTTCGTATTTTTTCAGTTTTCTCCATAATGATACCCTGTCTATCCCGAGAGTTTCGGCTGCCAGGGTCTTATTGCCGCCGACTTGCTCCAGCACCCATTGAATATAAACCAGTTCCTGATCTTCAAGAGACGGGATTCTGCCTCCCTTCTTTCTGAAGGTTTTAATGCTCAGGTCTCTAAGGTCCTCAGGGAGATGGGAAACCTCAATTGCATTTCCATTGGCAAGCGCAACCCCCCTTTCAATCACATTTTCCAGCTCCCGTACATTGCCGGGGAAATCATAACTCATCAGGATCGGCATAACGTCCTCTTTAATCTCTTTAACATCCTTGCCCATGAGGGTTGAAAATTTTTTCAGGAAGTAATAGCTCAGCAGCGGTATATCATCCCTGCGTTCGGCAAGCGGCGGGATATAAAAGGCGACAACGTTTAATCTGAAAAAGAGGTCCTCCCTGAACCGGCCGGTCTTAATCGACTCCTTAATGTCACGGTTTGTCGCTGCAATAAATCTGACATCAATTTTCACCGGCTTTGTGGCGCCCAGCCTTAACACTTCTTTTTCCTGGATAACTCTCAGGAGCTTTACCTGCATTGAGGGCTCCATTTCAGTTATTTCATCTAAAAAAAGGGTTCCCCCTGAAGCCGTTTCAATCAAGCCCTGTTTCATTCCCGCTGCCCCGGTAAACGCCCCCCTTTCATGTCCAAAAAGCTCGCTTGTCAGAATACTCTCTGTAAAGGCTCCGCAGTTAATTGCAAAAAAAGGTTTCTCAGCCCTTTTACTGTATGCATGGATATACCGGGCAAACAATTCCTTGCCCGTGCCGCTTTCTCCGCTGAGAATGATATTACAGTCAGTGGGTCCTATTTGCCGGGCAGTGCCGAGCAGACCTTCCATTTTCCGGTCCTGGCTTATGATCTTGACTTTTCCTTTAAAACTTTCCAGTTGCTCCCTTAACTGGGCATTTTCTCTTTTCAGCTTTACCTTCTCAAACGCCTCCTTCACTACCTTTCTTACTTCATCAAGCTTGAAGGGCTTTGCTATATAGTAATAAGCCCCTTTTTTCATTGTCTCAATAGCTGAGGGCAGCGAGGCATAAGCCGTAATTATGATCACCTCCGAGTCGGGATAGAGTGAGCGGCATTTTGTAAGCACCTGTATGCCGTCTACCTTGTCCATGCGCAAATCCGTCATTACAACATCAAATTCCTGCTTTTCCAATTTCCTGAGGGCCGTTGAGCCGTTGTTTACGCAGACAACTTCATACCCCTCTTTTTTCATCGCATATTCCAGGTTTTCCAGGGCAAGCTCTTCGTCGTCTACAATCAGTATTCTCCCCATTGCATTGATCCTTTAATTTCTTTTTGGAAACAATTTTGCCATCCGGTGGTTTGATATTTAAAGTTTAACAAAAATCATTGCATAATGCAACTCTTAATCTGTTGCAGTTGCATTATGCAATCTTTCAGGCTATGATTTCATTAATGCCAGGTCAATGATTTCATCTGCATTATCCACATGAATAACTTCCATTCCTGTTTTGACATCCCTGGGGAGGCTCTCTATGTCGACCTTGTTTTTCATTGGCAGGACTATTACTTTTACGCCGGCCTGACGCGCGGCAAGTAATTTTTCTTTAATTCCCCCGACAGGAAGAATTCTTCCGCTCAAGGTCATTTCACCTGATACTGCCACTTCTCTTTTTGCAGGCCTGTTGGTCAGGAGCGAGATAAGCGCTATGGCGATTGTTGTCCCTGCGGAAGGGCCGTCTTTCGGTATGGCTCCCGCAGGAACATGGACATGAATATCCTGTGTTTTAAAGAAATCTTCGGCTATATCCAGGGATGCCGCATTGCTCCTTATATAGCTCAGGGCCGTCTGCGCCGACTCTCGCATTACATCGCCGAGGGACCCGGTCAGAATGAGTTCCCCGCTTCCTTTCATCTTCGCCGCCTCTACAAAAATAATAGCTCCCCCGGTTTCTGTCCATACAAGTCCGGTGGCAACCCCGACACGGTTTTTTTCATCAGCTACTTCAAAATAATACTTTCTCGGACCGAGGTATTTTTCAATCAGCCCCGGTGTCACCCTTACAGGCTTATCTGTTTCTTTATTGTGTACATAACCGGTGGCTATCTTACGGCAGACAGTGGCGATCTGTCTTTCAAGATTCCTTATGCCGGCCTCCCGCGTATGGTCCTGAATAATTCTGTATACCGCCTCAGCGGTAAATTCAGGGGGACTGTCCGATAAGCCCTTTTCATTAATTTGCTTTGGCGCAAGATACCGCAATGCAATCTCTTTTTTTTCATCCTCCGTATATCCTGAAAACTCAATGACCTCCAGCCTGTCTCTGAGGGCATCCTGGATATTGTCGGCAATATTTGCGGTTGCTATAAACATCACGCCTGAGAGATCAAAAGGCATATCTATGTAATGGTCGATGAATTCGTGATTCTGCTCCGGATCAAGGACTTCCAGCAAAGCCGATGAAGGATCGCCTTTAAAATCCTGTGTTATCTTATCCAGCTCATCCAGCATAAGAAGGGGATTTGAGACTCCGCTGCGATAAATTTCATCTATGATCCGCCCCGGCATTGCCCCCGCATATGTCCTCCTGTGCCCCATAATTTCCGCCTCATCCTTTATGCCGCCGAGTGATATCCTTGCAAATTTTCTCCCAAGCGCATCCGCAACCGCCCTGCCCAGAGAAGTCTTGCCTGTTCCGGGAGGCCCTGCAAAGCAGAGGAGAGACCCCCCTGAAGCCCTCCTGTAATATCTTTTCTCAAGGGCTTCTTTGACTACGGCCCGCACATCGCCGAGTTTAAGCGGCTTTGTAATATAATGGAACGCCCCCTTTTTCATCGCCTCTACAGCAGAGTCTATCGTGGCATAACCCGTAACCATAATTACCTGTGTATCAACGCATTTGCTCCTGGCCTTTTCGAGCACATCAATCCCGTTGACCTGTTTCATCTTAAGATCCGTTATAACTACATCGAAATCATTTGTATCTATTTTTTTTAAAGCCTCTGCGCCGCTGTCTGCAGTGGAGACCGCATATCCTTCCTTTTTCAGGACAGGCTCTATGTTTTCAAGGGCAATTCTCTCATCATCCACCACCAGTATGCCCGGCTTTTTGTGATTCACCAGTATCTTTACAGCCAGGTGTTCCAGTATCCTCTCCTTGATCTGCTGCAGGCCATAGTGTCTCTCGTCAAGTATTTTCCCGGCCATCTGAAGATCGAGGTTGTCTTCCGTTTTTTTATTCCACGGCAGTCCGAGAAGATAATCAATATAGGTAAGCCCTATTGTATATTCGGCGGTACCGGGACTTATCTTCGATAACACGGCGAGTTCTTTATCCGCGACTTGCCGGGCGCGTGAGGGCAGGCTGGCCGAATCAACCACCTGCCGCAACTCTTCTAATGTGGCTGCCTGAATATCTTCTTCCGATTTCCTGAATATGCCCAAACCTTATATCCCGCCTTTTTTAATAATGACGAATTCGCAAAAACCCTGACATCCCGTCATTTCGAGTGAAGGGAGAAATCTTTTGACTTACAGCATCCCGCTTCGTTCGAGGTGACAACGAGAAGACTCTTACGGTTAACTGAATTTTCCCGGTAAACTTATTTTACACAACGGACTGATTTTTTTTTGTAAGAGTTCAGCCGTACCATTTTATTTTACCTTTTTCAGCGTGTCTGTTGCATATTGAATCAATCGCATTTATTAATGTAACATTGCCGGAACCCTTCATCTGATTTGACTTTTTCCATCCCGGCATCTATGCCGTTGCGAATAGCAACATACCACAAAAAATAAGCCGGCTCAATATAAATCATTTTTTTATTGAATATACAATAAGTTATCTTACTTCGCACAAGCTGGCATGGAAATTGATAGTAAGAGAGTATAAAGAGAGCATAAATCAATAATAATAAAGGAGGAAAGCATCATGAAAAAGGGAATGAAAAAACTGGAAGATGTTTATGCTGCTGCTGCATTTGCAGAGGCAGGAGAGTTTGAGACTGCAAAACAGATTGCAGGAGAAGTCAGGCCTGAAAGGAGAGAGCGTCTCAACTGGTTCGAAAGAGTAATGATGGCTGTTACATTTGCGGAAGCCGGTGAGCATGAGACTGCAAGGGAGATCATGAGGGAAGAAAAAAGGCCTCAAAAGAGGGACCGTATTACACCGGGAGCCAGGAAGCAGTTACGGGCTCCCGGCATTAAGAGGTAATAAAAAACCTCGGACGGCATGAATATTTACAGGCAGGGCGAATTGCAACACGCCCTGCCGCTGCAAAAACCTGAATGTTGCATAAACGGCAGGTAGTGTTAATTTTATGCAATTGATGAGAAAACAGAGAGGTGGCAAACAATGAAAAGATGGCTCAGGAAATTTGAAAATGCAATGGCCGCGGTAGCCTTTGCCGAGGAAGGAGAGTTTGAAACCGCAAGAGAAAGCTTAAAAGAAGAGCGCACGATACTACTTGCCCTGAGAGGCGGGGAAGCAGACAGGAATGCCTTCAGATATGCGCTGAATACATGTAAACGCATAGGCGCAGATATGGAGATACTTTATGTCTCTGAAATTGCAGCAGGGCTGCTCAAAGAATTCAGATCACAACTCAAAAAGGAAGGGATAGGGTGCGGAATAATTCAAAAACGCGGCTCCATAGAACAAGAGATACGTAATTATACCGACGCAAAAGGGGATATACTTTTTGTTGTCATAGAGGTTTCAGAAGGCGTTAATATTCATAATAAGAAGGCGGATAAGATCATGGCAAATACATGGGAAAACCTGAAATGCCCGTTAGTGGTTGTTTCAGAGGGCAACAGCGCTTTTGCAACTTAAATCTTTCCCTCATTCCGCTGTCTTAAAAAACCACGCGAATCTGTAGGGTAAAAGGGAATGTTATTTGATAATTAATTCTATTATTTCCGGGCATGTCTGTCAATTTTTTTTGTTACCGGGCACTTACATATTTGCTGCCGTCCGTTTCCGGGACAAGCATCTGAACTTAATGCTATAATTTTTTAATATGCGGAACAATCCCGGAATCATAAAACAAATGGTAACCGTTCACAGGGTGCAGGGTGCAGTTGTCAGGGTGCAGAATGAAATTTGAAGATTTAGATGTCTGGAAAAGAGCAGCACGGTTGAGAGCTGCATACTCAGATTTATATTGGAATAGACATAGGCTACATATATTCTGAAACCGGATATGTTTTTTCTGCACCCTGCACCCTGACAACTGTCCCCTGTGAACAGTTACAATATTTGTAAATGCAATTCAAAACAATCACAACAGACAACAATGCCCGCCTCGGTCAGATCACAACCCAAAGAGGCATAATAAACACCCCTGCCTTTATGCCTGTGGGCACCAATGCTACTGTCAAAGCCATGAACCCTGACGAGATGAAAGAACTTGGCGCTGAAGTCCTGCTTTCCAATACTTACCACCTGTATTTAAGGCCCGGACATGAAATAATCAGGGAAGTCGGCGGCCTTCATCAGTTCATGAACTGGGACGGCCCTATCCTTACGGACAGCGGAGGCTTTCAGGTATTCAGCCTCTCAACATTGAGGAAAATCAGCGAACAGGGAGTGGAATTCAGGTCACATATCGACGGCTCATTGCATTTCCTGACCCCTGAACTTGTAATGGAGATACAGTCTGCCATAGGTTCCGACATTGCGATGGTTTTTGATGAATGCATTCCCTATCCTGCAACAAGGGAGTATGCGTTGAACTCTCTTAAG